>CAZAKB010000058.1:0-18708 GCA_964485475.1 uncultured bacterium | reverse complement strand
CGTATCCACCCGGTGAACAGCATCTTTACATCGATGGTTGGTTTCATTATTTTAGTGCTTAAAACATGAGGAGCAGAGATAATGAGAACGTCAGAATCATCAGCCGCCCGCCGGGACCAGATGTATGCAATAATTCAGCGCTATTTATCGTCGGATCAAAATCAGGCCGGATTTTGTCAGATGGAACAGATAAGCAAGAGTACATTTGCCTACTGGTTAAGACGGTACCGTCAGGATAAGCCGGGCAGTACCGAACCGGCCTTTCGACCGATCCCGAATCGACCATCCTCCTTAGCGATGCGTTGTGAGATTGAATTTCCCGACGGATTCAGTCTCCGCATCTATGGATAATGATGTTATCGGTATCGGCCAAACTTCGATTTTTCCTGTATGGGTACCCCACCGATATGCGCAAGAGTTTTGAGGGTTTGGGCGGCCTGGTTCGTTGCCATCTTCAGGAGGATGTACAATCCGGGGATGTGTATCTGTTCATCAACCGTCGCGGAGACCGGATTAAACTTCTGGTGTGGGACCGGGATGGTTTTTGGATTCATTACAAACGCTTGGAAAAGGGTACTTTCCGTCTTCCCTCAGGCGCCACCGATGGTCCGGAAATCAGTTATTCGGACCTGGTGATGCTGCTGGAAGGAATCGACTTAAAAAGGGGTAAAAAAATGGTCAGATACGGACGATAATGCTTGGATAACTGCATGATATATATTAAATTACGTCTGTTATGACGCTTCAGGAAATCTTACCCAAATACACCCAAACATTGCAGGAAAACCAGCGGCTCCAATCCGATATTTTGCAGTTGAAGCAGGAACTTGCTGAAATGAAGCGGCTTATCTTTGGGCAGAAACGGGAACGCTTTATCCCATCCGTCTCTTTGGATCAACTTTCCCTCTTAGCCGATATGGAAACCGTGATTACCCCGGTGATAGAAACAATCAGTTATAATCGTCAGAAAGCAAGCCAAACCTCAAATGGTCATGGCCGCAATGAACTGCCGGCCCATCTTCCCCGAATCGATCATGTAATTGAACCTGATGAAGACACGAGCGGTCTGGTAAAGATCGGTGAAGTAATTACGGAGGAGTTGGAATACACTCCGCCGAGTTTGGTGGTCAATCGTTATATTCGTCCCAAATATGCCCGTTCGGACAATGGGGGCGTGATTATAGGTGATTTGCCGAATCGTCCGATTGAGAAGGGTATTCCGGGGCCAGGCCTGCTGGCTCAAATCCTGATCAGTAAATACGCCGATCATCTGCCTTTATACCGTCAGAGGAAGATTTTTAAACGACATGGGATGGATATTCCGTCTTCGACCATTGACAATTGGGTCAAATCAGGGGTTGAAATCATTACGCCGCTGCACCAATTGCTTCGGGAGCGGATTCGCCTTAAGGCTTACCTCCAGGCGGACGAGACTCCGATCCGGGTGCTGGACCGTGGCAAGTGCGGTAAAACTCATCAGGGCTATTTTTGGGTCTATCACGATCCGCTTGAAGGTGAGATCTATTTTGAGTATAAGAAAAGTCGCAGCCGCGAAGGACCCCGGAATTTACTTGAGGAATATCAGGGTTATCTTCAGACCGATGGCTATGCGGGCTATGATGAGTTAGGCAAAAGGATGGACATCCAGCCGGTTCATTGTATGGCACACGCCCGGCGCTATTTTGAGAAGGCTTTGGAAAATGACAGGTCGGCAGGCTGGATGATGGAAAAGATCGGACAATTGTATGCCATTGAGGCTGAAGCCCGGCGGCTGGCATTGAGCCATGAAGACCGCAAGGCTCTTCGTCAGGACAGATCTACTGAAATCCTGGCTGAAATGAAGACTTGGCTTGACCGGAAGTTTGAGGAGGTCTTGCCTAAATCCGGTTTAGGAAAAGCCATTGGATATATGCTTTCGCGTTGGAAGTCCCTGACGGTTTTCTGTGAGGATGGTCGTCTTGAAATTGATAACAACCTGATTGAAAATGCCATTCGCCCGGTGGCTATTGGGCGTAAAAATTATCTATTTGCCGGAAGTCATAAAGGCGCTGATCGCGCTGCGATAGTATATACGTTGATCGCTAATGCGAAACATGCCGGTGTGGAGCCCTATGCCTGGCTGTGTGATATCATCAGTCGAATTGCCGATCATCCCTACTCCAAACTGGATCAGTTATTGCCCCAAAACTATACATCCAACACAAAATAATCCCTCTACAAGTTAACTCAACCTTTTATCAATAAACAGATGCACTTCACCGGGCGGATACGTATATAAGGCAACAACCAGCGGTTGTCTCGTCGGAGAGATTGTTTTAATAGGCGGTATACGATGTATACACTAACCGGTTTCATGACGGAGGAGCATCTAACCTTAGAGCAGAGGCTAATAATTTTTCAAATTCTATTTAAAAAATAACCGGGTAACTTGTATTACCCGGTTATTGTGATTATTGAAAAACGCAAAGGAAATGTTATTTCATCAGCATCATCTTTTTTACAGATATAAAATCACCCGATGTCAAACGATAAATATAGACACCTGAAGATAAGTTCATATCCGAAAATACGACCCGATGATAACCGGCTTTCATATCGCGGTTAACCAACCTTGCAACTTCACGTCCTAACATATCATAAACTACCAATGAAGTAAAACCCTGCTGTCTTAATGCAAAATTAATGGTTGTTGATGGATTAAACGGGTTTGGATAATTTTGCTGCAGTTCATATTTAGTCGGTAACAGTTCAACAATCCCTAGTTCTACATCTTCTTCATCGTTGTACCAGAAAACAAAGGTTGTATCACTGGAGACTTCCACTTCCCGGTCAGAACCACTTTTAGCTGATCCGCCCCGCTCTTCCGGGGTACCGTTAATTCGAAACCGGAATGTTGCTTTACGGTTACTACTTAGTTTTTTGTACTTCAGTTCCATGCAATAAATACTATCCGCATCATCATCTAAAAGGATGATCTCTTTTGCTCCATTATGGCCAAAGCTGCCAGAAACATCAACTGTATCCTTGGCGGGATCAAAAGCACCTCTCAATATCTGTACCCGCATATTCACACAAAATTTTGCAGCGAATTCCGGCTCTGTAAATACACCCGCAATTTTTTTATCACTATTCATAGTAACATTAATCAAAGGTTCTGAGCTTGTCACATCACCACTCCAGCCTTCAAATTCTGAGAGTGAATCAGGAGTTGCGGTCAATGTCACCACTGAACCATTCTCAAAGTACCGCCCGACAGGATCCATGCTAACAGTACCTTTACCAGTTTTATCGACATACAATTTGTGATGTAAGACCGGATTGATACCTTTTGTGAATTTCAGAAATGGTTTCACGGATGCCGAATCCAATAATGGATTGTATTCTGCTGAAGACGGATCATCCAATAGTGGATTGACCATTTCTTTTGAATAAAAACGGGCATCAATTCCAGTACCTTCTTGATTACCATGTTCCAGGGCATCATTCAAAGCAAAAGCCACGCATTTTGCGCCAGCATTCAGTTGTTTCAACACATAGTGCGTCACATCATGGTATACTGTTGTGTCTGGGTGATCGCTACGATTATATCCAATGATTGGTTTTTCCTGGTCGGCAAGAATTTCCCAATTTTGCAATCCCGGTCTGTTATTCCAGGTCAGGGAATCCTCATTCCAGGTAGTATCATTAATTCCATAAACCTGCCACGTTCCAACTGCCGGCATTTGCAAAACTGTAAGTTTGATTTCGACTTTTCCAATTTCATCGGGTTCTATCCCATCAACCGGGAATTTCAGGTATGCCATCCGCCAAATAGGATGCCCACTACGCACTCTTAGCCCGCGTACCTGGTCATCAGGATATGGCAAATCCGGAGTATCTTTCTGGGCATAACAGTCATCACTTGGTAGAATTTTCATTTCAGCATCCGGGTCGGTATAAGGCACAAAATAGACTGTAACTACTTTATTGCCATCCATCGTTAGAACAACTACCGAATCAGTTCCTGATGCATCTCCCACCCACGTGACAAAAACATACCCAGAGTCCGGCTTAGCGGTCAGTGTTACGACCGTACCCTCATCATACAGTGCAAAATCAGGGGTTTTTTCTACAATACCATTTCCTACAACATTTACTTCTAAAACATATTGCGGGGCTGGTTCTTGCATCTTGTAAATCAAAGCGGGCTTAACGGATTCCGCACTCAGCTCGGCACTGAATTCAATGGAACTTGGATCATCAAGGAGCAGATTAGTCATCTCTTTTGAATAAAACCGTGCATCCACACCGGAACCAAGGGCTGTCGTATCGTTCATGGCAAAGGCAATTACCGATGCCCCAGCTGAAATTTGAGCCTTGACATAATCAGTAACATCAAAGAATACATCAATATCCGGATCACCAGTAGTATTAGCCGGAATCGGTTCAATTAATGACGTAATAACATCGCTTTCCTGCAACGTTGGTTTGGTGTTCCAGGTTAGAGTCTCTTCCTGCCAACTGGTATCAGAAATACCGTACACCGCCCATGTGCCACTGACCTGCATTTTCAGCACCGTGAGCTTGATTTCCACCTTTTCGATCTCATTTGTGGGAATGTCTGAAACCGGGAATTTAATAAACAATTGCCGGTAAGAAGAAGAACTGTTGCTTCTTACCCGGATACCATTGGTCTGGTCATCGGGATAAGGAGTGTCTGGGCTGTCCATCTGAACATAACAATCGGCCAATGGCAGAACAGAAACCTTGTAATTATTAACCAGAGTACTTTTAAAATGCGCAATCGCACTTTTGTTATCGTCCATTGTAATAATAATGACTGAATCCGTAGTTGCCACAGCACCCGTCCAGGCAGCAAAGGCATAATCCAAATCCGGAACCGGTGCCAATGTGACTTCTGTACCGACTTCGTACTCCAGCAGATCCGGATTCACAATTACCGAGCCACTGCCAACAATGTTAACCGTCAGGGTATACATTTCCGGAGCGGGTTCCGATTTGAAAATCAGCATTGGTTTGACCGAATTTGAATCCAGCACCTCGCTGTACTCCGCCGAGGACGGATCGTCCAGCAGCGGATTGACCATCTCCTTGGAATAGAATCGTGCGTCAATCTTGGTCCCTTCTGCGCCACCATGTTCGGCAGAGTCATTTAAAGCAATCGCAAGGTACTCCGCTCCGGCTGTCAATTGAGCTAATGCATATTCGGTAATATCATAGTACAGTGTCGTATCCGGACTATCAGTCACACTCACATTGGTGATCGGATCATTCTGAGAATCAAGGATATCGGTAACGAGTAAATCCGGTTTGGTATTCCATGTCAGGTTTTCTTCGTCCCAGGTTGTATCACTGACAGCATATACCTGAAACCTACCTGTAGATCCACCGAGCAACTTTTGTACGGTGATTTTAAACTGAACGTTCCCAACATCATTCACATCAATACCCGTTAATGGAAATTTCAGAAAGGTTTGTCGCCAATTACTGGATGAGCCACCCCGAACTCTCAGGCCATTGGTCTGATCATCCGGATATGAGACATCAGGATTGTAAAAATCAACATAACAATCATCCGTGGGAAGCACTTTAGTTACACTGGTTTTAACAACCAGGCAGGGCTGAACTGATGCTGCATCCAATTCCTCGCTGTACTCCGCCGAGGACGGATCGTCCAGCAGCGGATTGACCATCTCCTTGGAATAGAATCGTGCGTCAATCTTGGTCCCTTCTGCGCCACCATGTTCGGCAGAGTCATTTAAAGCAATCGCAAGGTACTCCGCTCCGGCTGTCAATTGAGCTAATGCATATTCGGTAATATCATAGTACAGTGTCGTATCCGGACTATCAGTCACACTCACATTGGTGATCGGATCATTCTGAGAATCAAGAATATCAGTAATGAGTAAATCCGGTTTGGTATTCCATGTCAGGGTTTCTTCATCCCAGGTTGTATCACTGACAGCATATACCTGAAATCGGCCAGTTGAGCCACCTAATAATTTCTGAACTGTCAGTTTTAACTGCACTTTGTCTACATTGGTCGTGTCGATCCCAACTAACGGAAATTTCAGAAAGGTTTGTCGCCAATTGGCGGATGAGCCACCCCGAACCCTCAGGCCATTGGTCTGATCATCCGGATATGGCACGTCGGGATTGTAGAAATCAACATAACAATCATCCGTAGGCGCGATTTTAATAACCTCACCTAGTGATATTACAGAAAAAAGCAGCATCCCAATCAACACCGTTAATAATAAATGTGCCAATGGAGATTTTTGGTTGTACTTTTTCATACATCCTCCTTTGTCTTATTAATTAAATATTCAAACCTTGCCATTATTAATTTCCGTTCAGATACATTTTTAATGAATACATCCGTTTTCCGATTAAAGCCGTGGCTACCTTTACCTCCGGGTACCATTCAAAATCATTATTTACAACGCCTTTATTGGAATCCGTGCCGTCATCATAATCCTGATAGCGGTGCCAGTACCAACCCACCGCACCAGGATTTTTCAACAGTTTCATTGTCCAATTTTGATAAAAATATCCCCTGTCGGTTTGGGTTGCTACGCTCCAACCTGCACCGGAACTGTTATCCATACCTGTATCGTCACCTTTTACATAAAACTCGCTGACAATAAAAGGTTTTCCGCCATCATTCAGCCACATATTCATATGCGAGGTCGAGGGCTCCCAGTATCCGTAATAATTATAAGAAATCACATCGGCATACTTACCGGCTGCCCGGGCAACACCGACCACATCCTTTGCAGCACCATGAAAACGGCTTCCAAGAAACAAGTGGTTTGGATCATATCTCTTTATCGCTTCACCGACGATCCGGTAATAGGTTTCTACCACATGTTCCTGAAAATCAAGTTCATCGGTGTTTGTAATATTATTCTGGTAATTTTCGCCCTTTCGGTCAATCATCCACTGATTCGCGTATATATAGCTTTCATCTGTTATAGCCTGGTTGAGATAACGTTCCAATACTCCACCATAAGTTGAATTGGCATAAAAGGATAGTTCATTATCCGAAAAGTGCCCAATCAGCCAAGGATCGTCTTTAGTAACAGCTAATTGAGATGCATGTTGGTCACAGAATGTTGGGAAAGCCGCATCAAACACCGGCAACACACCGGTGAAAGTCCAAGCCGCACCGGGACGGCTTTTGTCATAAGTTGCAAGGAAATTCCAGCGTCGAGTGTATGGGACTGGTGGACTGACTTTGCGGACCTCCTCCCAGTTAGACCAAGCACCCAGTGTATTCCAACCAGCTTTGCGTAAATTCTCCGTTTCAAGTTCTGCCCAGCCTGTAATATCGCCAAATTTTTGGGCCATTTTAGCCGGACTATCACCTCTTTCATTCGGAGCAAAAGTATTCAACCCGGCGCTGATAAACAGATAACCATCCGGGTCTACCAGCCACCAGTGATTTTTATACATTTCAGTACGAAAATAACCGGAACCGACAAGATTAATCTTCAGCCAGCCACCATATTCACTCAATGAGTCTGTTCCACTGACTGCTGTCAGAATTTCACAATTCCGATTGGCATTATTGGAACTAACAGATGCACTGCTAAACGTAAAATAATCGAAAGCTGACACAAATGGGATTTTATCATTATCATTCGGTTTTGTAACCGGATCTTCACAACTAATAACTCTAAATAAAATCAGGAAAATATATACTGGCAGAATCCTCGTGAACATTACAATCAATTCCTTATCATTTACTTTAGTAAAAGGCATTTTTCTGAAATTGAAAATTCCGGTGTTTTTAGTTGATAAATATAAAGACCAGAACTGTACTCCCCTGCATTCCATTGAATTAGATAATTACCTGCTTTTTGACGACGATTAACGAGTGTATCAATCAGTTGGCCACATAAATCAAATACAGAAAGCACTACATTGATTTCTTTCGGCAATTGATAGCAGAATGTCGTAACCGGATTGAACGGATTTGGAAAGTTACTCAGGGTCAAATAATCCACCAGAAATTTTCCTTCGTTGTCTTTCTCGGCCACCAACTCACTAGAATAGACAGCCGCCAATACTTTTTCTGCATAACGTTCACCCAGAATTCGTTGACTTTGTGCGTCAAAATGCGGGTCAGTCGTATCACCATTTAGTGGCGCCAGTCCGTCGGAAACGATGTAATCCGCATTGGAAATATTGTCTGGAACCTGAGTGAATACAATATTGATTTCCTCAGAAATCGTGCGCCACTGCCCCAATTGTGAACAGACAAAATAGAGATTTTCATCACCCAGATCGGAACGTAAGTCCTGCACAAAGGATTTCAGTTTACTCATATATGTACTGGCATTGCTCTGGTCACTTGATCCTTGTAGCCATAAAATACCCTTAAGAGTTCCATACCGCATGGCTGGTATTATTCGATCTATTGTACTTTCATAATAGCCGTCTGAATTACCCTTCAGCCAGGAAGAAATCGCAGTTCCCCCACGGGCATTAACTACCAATCCGAAGTGTTTTTCCGGCATTGTATCTGTCAGCGTCTGTGCAAAGGTGTACCCGGGACCTACTTGTTGCATGGATAATTCTTTCCGTATATTGGAATACTTATTAAAAGGGTTTTGGGCAATTTCCCAGCCGTTTTCCGTCCTGGCCAGATAGCAGTGCTCTACCTTCGCTGTATCCTGTATTTCAATGTATCCCCGGCCGGCCATATTGGATTGTCCAATCAGCAGGAAAAGGTCCAGTTCAGGCAACACGCTGAATTCAAAAGTAAAGATTTTCTGTTGACCGTTGTCCGGTACAGAAACTACGATCCGAGCAGTTCTCTCCTCGCTATCCCCCAATATTGATGTTGCATTTTGAATATCCACTAACACATCTTCATTAACTGCAGCTGCTTCAAGAACAGGAACTGTTTCCGTGGTCCATGGCAGATCAATTTTGTACTCCGTAATCAGGTTATCGAATTCCAGCAATAGATGAGAATTCATTGAAACCTGTGACAGATCCAGTGAAACACCGGTAGCCCCCTTTATAACAAGCAGGGGCGGATTGACACCGGCCTCCTTGCTGTTGAATGCGATTTTTTGATTATGACTATTCTCATCAAAAAACGCCAGACTAATAACACTGTCTCCGGTGCTTAACTGTGTTTGAAAATAGTCGGTAATATCCCACTGATAATATCCACCTGCAGTTGTCACATCGGTAACACAAATAACATCTCCGGAAATCGGCGCAGAGCTCCAGGTAACTGTTTCTTCGTCCCAGTTATCAGTGATATCAAAAGCAGTCACTAGGTAAGCTGCATCCACCGAACTGGCGTATAACTGCACGATTGCTGAATCGCTGTTACTGAGATCCTGCATATCCCGCAAGTCAAATTTCACCAAAACTTTTCGAAAAAATGATTCAACCGTACCACGCTTAATGACCAGATCCGGATCACTGCCATAATTGATACCGGAATTATCACCGCCCCGAACATAGGTATCATCGGAGGGCATAATTTGGGCATGCAACATTTCTGATAATACAATTATTACAAATGAATAATTGACCAGATTTTTAATAGTGACTTCTATATTATGTTGTTTCATATAAATTCTTTACTCAGGACAGGGTTTGGAAGACTTGGTAATTGATCGAAATCTTTGCCTTGGCTTTCATTTTATCAATTAATTTTTCATACTGTTCATCAATATAACGGTCTTTTATATATGTATATTGTTCCTGAAAAGATATATTTCCAATCGCATCATATTCTTCTTCAAAATATTGTTTTAGATTATTATCACTAACATTGAGACCATTTTCTGCCAATTTATGCTTCAGCTCCAAAATCAACTTGCTTAGATAATAGCGATAATACATCTGTTCGCTGAATTGTACCGGCCCGTAGACCACCTGTCCGTTATTGACAGCTGTTTGCCGGCGGGTATTTTCTTGTTGCCACTGTTCCAGAAAAGCAGCATAGGAAATATCTTCCAACATATTGTTTTCCCTGGCCAGAATCTGTTGCAATTTTATCCGAACCAGATCATCCATCGCCTTTTCTATCAGCATCTCACTGGGAGTTTTCCCATCGTAGGCCGTATTCCAGAAATCTTTTGTATAATCTGCTTGATGATTGTTTAGAAAATATTGGACTACTGCAGCACGATATTCAGGCATTCGGGCAGTTAATTCAGTTGCAGAAACCGGCTCTCCGTTCACGGTTGCAACAATGTCCGGCGCCATTTTTGAACAACTGTTTATTCCTGCCAATATTACTGTCAAACCAATAAATATAAAATGTCTAATTTGAATTTTTGACCTCATTTTCTTTTTCATTTTAAAAGGAGTATGGGCCGGCTTCGGTGGTATTGTGCTATTTCATCACCAGCCGTCAGTTTTACATAATAGACACCACAAGGAATACTTCTGCCTGTCTGATTCCGGGCATTCCAATGATACCGATATTCTCCTGAAACCTGTCTGGTGTTTGCCAGTGTGCAGACTTTCTCTCCTAGAACATTGTAAACTTCCAGAGTAACCATGGAATCATTTTCCAGTCTATAAGCAATTGTCGTTGCCGGATTAAATGGATTTGGATAATTTGGATAGAGATCGATATTACATGGTAACCAGTCAATACCAGGCTCAGAACGTAACGAGGATTCCATATAATATTCATGAGCGCCGATATCCGGGGCTCCGTTATATAACGGATTGCCGAAATAATCCAGACCACCGTTGTTTTCTATGACAATTCCGGCATCAATGCAAGGAGAACCGGATTTGAGTCTGTATCCACTTACTGACAAAATACCCTGCCTGCCACTGCCTGGTTTGTCAAGCATTGGATCGCTCGTGATTTTATGCAGATCGGTTGGTTCATTTGACGGATGATAGCCAAAAAAGCAGTTATTATTAAAAAAGCGATTATAACCACTGGTATATTTATATTTTGCATTGGTGGAATTGCAATAAATGATATTATTGTAAAAATAGTAGGTACGGTTACCGGAAGGTCCGTTGTTACGTTCAGAAATAATCGTTGGTGAAGTACCATTACCACAGTACACAGTGTTGTTATAAATAAATACTGATGAATTCGGGTAATTGACCGTAAAGATATTGCCCTTATCATTCTGGCTAATATTGTACCGGCAGATCACACTATCATCAGCTTCAGTAGTGCAGGTCCAGAACAGGCCATGGTTATTATCATGGCTATAACTATATTGAAAAATGCATTTCGGACTGCTCAGATCGGCATCGTACAGACAGCCATCATAATCTGTGGTTTTATTTAGATAACCTTCATTGTATTGAAAGATTGTCCCGAGACAGCTACGAGAAAAGATCGTATTACCTGTACCAGCCCGTTCTGACGTATTCCAACAGACATTGTACTCAACAACACAGGAAGAATCAGCCATACGCATAATTATTGCATTCTTCGAAATATCACTGATGGAATTACTACGGATGATATAGTTTGTGTATTTGCGCTGATACCATTTACCAGTACCCGGATAATCGGCCGTACTGGCCTCATTAGAAATGCCGCTGCCATTAACCGTCACAATTTCACAATTTTCAATTAGAATGTCATTAAACCGGGTAGGTGTCGTTTCAGACAGTACCCGAAAATTAATTCCACCGGTACGCTTTGCTTCAGTTGTATTACCAATTATTCCACTAATGTGATGGATGTACAGGTTTTTCAAGTAAATATGATCAATCGTACCGAAATTACTTGCCTCAACACGCACACCCACTCGATCAGCCTCATTATCGGAAGAGTTTGTAATTTCCAGATTCCTGATTTCCCAATATTCTTGGTTATAGAGATAGATCACTGGTTTTGTCATACCAGCGCCGTCAATGATCGGCCTGTTACCTTCTCCGTAGGTATCTAAAACAATAGACTGGTTTTCAGTGCCTGAACCTAGAGGGTATAATTGTCCATTCCAAACATCGTTACCTTTAAACATGATACTGTCTCCCGGCTGAAACGTCGTAGCATTTACCTGTGCTAGACTCTGCCAGGCACCGGCTGGTGTTAGTCCAGAGTTGGCATCACTGCCGTTCATTGCATCCACATAATAGGTTACCGCCGGCGCCAATGTAATCATCCCTAAAATTGCCAGAATCAGTTTCGTCAATTGAGCAATTGTCGTTTTATTCATGCCGTGAATAAATTTTCTTATGGTAATCATTAAATCAAATCTCCGATCTTCCGGTTAATTTGTGATCGTAAAATTACCTTTCAGCCGAATGTCTTCGCTGGAGGCGCCAATCATGACTTTAAAATCGCCAGGCTCGACAATCCATTCCATCTGTCGATTCGGCAGACTCAAATCATCGGGAAAGAGTGTAAATGATACTGTTTTAGTTTCACCCGGTTTTAAGTGAATCCGTTCAAAACCGCGCAGATTTTTCACATACGTTGTTACACTACTAACCAGGTCCCGAACATATAATTGCACTACTTCATCGCCTGCTCGGCTACCTGTGTTCTGAATAGTACAAGTGACCGTAATATTTCCATTGCATGTTTGTGTCTCTGGAGTAATTTTTAAGAGAGAATACTCAAATTTGGTATAGCTAAGTCCATATCCAAACGGATAGAGTACACCTTTTATTCGTGTATTATTCTTACTACCGGCATGACTACCCGGTTTATAAGGAAAATTCAATGGCAGTTGGCCGACAGTTTTTGGAAATGTGATTGGCAATTTTCCACCAGGATTGTATTCACCAAATAAAACTTCCGCAACAGCTCGTCCACCCCAAGCACCAGGAAACCAAGATTCGATAATCGCCGGTATATTCCGGTCTAGCCAATTGATCGTCAATGGCCGGCCATTGATTAAAACCGCAATCACCGGTTTTCCCGTCGCCTGAAGAGCTTTGATCAGATCCAATTGATACCCGGCCAGATCAAGACTTGTTACGGACTTGGATTCACCAACCATTTCTTCGTTCTCACCAAGCACAGCAATGATCACATCAGACTTCATCGCAGCACTAACGGCACGATCAATATCTGCTTTAACACTTACAGACATTGGTTGTGGAAGAATTTGACTTTCCGGCCAGTTTTGATCATAAATATCACATCCTTTTTCATGTACAACACGGACATTTTCAGGAACAATTTGCTGAATACCTTCAAGTACAGAAATCACATCAATTTTATTTGGGCCATAACGGCTAATGGAACTCTTCTCAGCATCCGCGTTGGGTCCCACGACGAGAATGTTTTTTAGATTTGCAAGATTCAAAGGCAAAAGACTGTTTTCATTTTTCAAGAGAATAAGAGATTCCCGTGATGCTTGCAAAGCGACTTTCTGATGTTCATTCCGGGCTACAATTTCGTCAGCCTTTTCAGGATTTTCTAAATACGGTTTATCAAACAATCCCAGCAGATATTTGACCCGCAATATCGGACGTACCCGTTCATCAATTTCTTTAATGGGAATTCTTCCTTCATGAATCAGTTCCCGCAACGGTTCAATGTAAACCTCGGGTTCAGTAAAATCAGTCCGGATATTGAGACCTGCCATTACCGCTTCGTAAACCGCATCTTTTTGGCTTCCGGCTATGTGGTGCTTACTGTAGATATATTCCACTGCCCGGCTGTCAGAGACGACGTAGCCTTTAAATCCCCACTTGCCACGCAGCAGGTCAACCAGAAAATAGCGGCTGCCGGTAATAGGAATACCATCATAATCATTGTAGGAACTCATAGTTCCCAGCGCTTTGCCTTCAACAAACGCTGTTTTGAACGGCCGCAGATACAGCATTTCAATTTCCCGACGTGTGGCCTGTGGATCCGTGCGTGCTTCGCCATCACGACCACCTTTGGGGATACTGTAAACAGTAAAATGTTTGGGCGTAGACACAACGCCATTGGCCTGCAGTGCTTTCACCTGTTCCAGCCCCAGTTTTGATGCCAGAAAAGGATCTTCTGTATAACATTCGAGTGTTCGGCCCCAGCGCGGATCACGGGCAAGATCCAGAATTGGAGAATATATGTTAGTGTAACCCAAAGAGCGGCCTTCTTTTGCAGTAATTTCGCCGATTTTGGCAACAAGATCTTTGTTCCAAGTACTGCCAATACCAATCTGTGGCGGAAAGGATGTGCCGCCCTGGTGACAGATTCCCCGAATGCCCTCATTGGTAAAATCTACGGGAATACCAAGCCTTGTTTCTTCCACAAAAAACCGTTGTACTGTATTGATAGCTTCTGCGTGTTTGGATGGCGGCCAGGAATATTCAGTCTCGGTCTCTTTACGGTCAAGTCCATTGAGATGTTCATCAATATTTCCGATACCATCTTTCCATATCTGAGTTTCCCATTCCGGTGTTGGTATTTCATCCTTTAAAACTCTGCCAAAACCATAGAGCGTAGTCATCTGACAGGTTTTTTCTTCAATGGTCATACGATGTAACAAGTCATCAATCCGTTTCTCTATGTCCAGATTCGGATTTTCATAGGGATCCTGTCGACCATTTTTATTCAGATCAATCCAGTCATCGTGGTAAATAGCAGATATTTCAGTGATAATTTCCGGGGATTCCTGCCGTTTGCAAGCGGAAGCTGTAACTAACACAATCACGGCGCCTGCATAGAATAGTACCTTTTTCATTCCGACTCTTTCATAATTAAATTTTGTTTCATTCCAAACGCTTATCTATAATTTCCTATGGGTCACACCAGGCCAGTCATCCGTGCGAAAAGGCGAAGCCGGCAAATCTTCTTTGTTAAACAGACAGGCTTTCGGTTCACCGAACCAGTTGTATCTCGCAGCTACTGGCTGTGGTACATCATTAGAGTAGATCTCGAGATAACTGCCTATCACTGAGACCTCGGCCGGATGAAAGACACTATCTTGTCCGGCTATTACAAACTGGCCGGCCGCTTCACCCTTTATAATCAGACCAGACCCACTGTAATCAAACGTCACAATCACTTTTTTCCCGGCTATCCGGCAGGATCTATAAAGCGGTCCGCTGAAGGGAATATTTTTCACATTGTAGGTATTCGCCAATGCCCAATTTGCCAGACGAATCCCAGGCGTTTTCTTGTTGTGGGGATGAATATCAAGAAAATCACCAGCATCTGTTGTAACAACCATGCCAGTATTATGAACGGTTCTCATCGCCAGCATCTGGGCTTCCCGAAGTTCCGCCGCTGATTCTAAATCCTTAAATTCATACGGCGCATTCTGCACGTAGTAGAAAGGAAATTCACCCTGCTGCCACTCCTGTCGCCAGTGACGAATCAAGTCCGGGAATAGTGTCCGATACTGATATGCCCGGTCACGGTTGGACGTCCCCTGGCACCAGATAATACCATTAATACCAAAAGGAACCACCGGTGCCAGCATACCATTATAAAGTACTGATGTTTCACGATGTGGACGGACCAGGTTGTACATCGGCTCTGGCAGCTCCGGTTTGGCTGGTTCAGAAAGAGAATTTGCCTGGGCAAATTTCGCTTGCTTTTCCCAGGCCTGCCATATCGTCAGCAGGCTGTCATATTCTAATGGATTCTCTTTAGACCAAGATCGCCAGGTTTCCCATTTTGCAAATAGATTGTTGTAGTCCGGGTTTTGACGTAGAAAATCTTCTCGCATAAATACTTCGACGGGAACTCCACCCCAAGCTACCTGAATCAATCCGACTGGGACATTTAAATTTTGATGAATTTCTTTACCAAAATAGTAACTAATTGCTGAAAAATCCGCTGCGGTTTCTGGTGTACAGCATTGCCATTCGCCCCGGCAATCGCTCTGAATTTCATGGGCAATTTTATGAGCAACTTTAAACAAGCGAATTTGCGGAAGATGCGCGCAGACAATTTCCTCTTCTACATTTTCCGTCTTTTTAAGAGACATTTCCATATTGGATTGACCGGCACAGAGCCAGACCTCTCCGATAAGTACGGAATCCAGAATAACGGATCTGGTATTGGTTTTGATTGAAATCTGATAAGAACCACCTGCTTTGGGAGTTTTTAACTGGGTCTGCCATCTTCCATTTTCATCAGCGCATATGGATTTGCTGAAAAATTGCCAGCCGGACTTTATACGCACTTTTTCACCTGGCTGTGCCCAACCCCAGATCGGGATTGTCGACTGCTGCTGAAGTACCATTTTATCACTGAAAATTGCTGGTAGACGTAATGAATCACGAGCATATGATAACGCCGGTGTCAGAACAATTATCAGGAAAAAAGAATAATATTTCAGTAATTGCTTCATTGTTCTTATTCGAGTGATTCAACCTTATTCATTGTCCTTATAATACTAATTTCCGATTTTTCAGTAATAATAAGAGGATAATCGAGCATCGGCAACTGGACAAAAGTAGTAATAGGTTTAGGATTGGATGATGTTACTTTAATTATCGAATAAACTTTCCCTGTCAACAGGTCCAACATTACCGGTTCCCTGAAATCAGCGTTTTCAAAGGTTAAATTAATTTTGGCCGGATGAAGGATATTTTCCTGAGCCTGCCAAGGCAACCACCATGCAACGAGTATATGATTATCCTCTGATTTAAAAGTCGCTACTAGTGGTTGCGATGGAAACGCATCATCATATTGACCAATTCCATAAAAATCACCGGTTGATTTAATTTTTACACTTGACATGATAACATCGGATTTTTTATAACGTCCATCCATAGCTGCACAAAGATTGCGGTAGGCATAAAAGGCCGGTTTAGGTTCCCAGGTATCGTGAGCTAACAGACATTTTTCATTAATACCCAGCGTTCGTACTCGCGAACCGCCGCGCTCCGGAAAACCCAACACCGAATCGATGGCGGTCATAAATGAACGCTTTTGCATTTTACCGTATTCACCGCGATGAACCAGTTTGAAATAGTTGCTCATCTCGGCGCCACAGAAATAGACATCTGTAAAAGACTGGCGGAGCAGCCACTTGGCCTGAATGTTCAATCCCCAGGGACTCAAACCACGGTAATCCCGGGTGCTACTGTGCGACGGATAACCGCACTCGCCCTGCCATAATTTTATGCCAGGATTGTACTTGTTAATCACCGTCCGCACCTCGGCCGCCGCATAAATCCGCTGCTCCGGAATCACACCATAATTGTGAAAAGTAACAATATCCAGCCATTCAGCAGTACCGCCAGATAAAAACCCATCCGTAAATTCAGGGTCCAATCCGGCCATTGAACCGCCGAGAATCACAGCCTGTGGCTGGATTTTTTTAATAATTTCAGCAGTCTTGCGAATCAGCCGCCCATATTCCTGCGGATCGGGTTCACCACCCCAATAGGCAAAATGGTTGGGTTCATTCCAGATTTCCCAATGGGTAATCTGGTCTTTATATCGTGAAACAGCAGATTCAACGAATTCCAGCCAAGCTTTCATCGCCTCAGGATTCTGGGTAGGTGGTCCTGGCTTGGAACCGTAGATTTCGGCGATTTTAGCATCTTCATTCGAAAATGATGTCGTGTATAATGGGTTACCACCATGCAGAACAACAAAGGGTGTAATCTCATTTTCCAAAGCTACCGAAAAAGAGTGGTCAGTGGATTCCCAATCATACTGTCCCTTTTCCTTTTCAATGCCTGGCCAACTGGCACTCAAGCGCGTCCATTTAACGCCGATAGATGCAGCAATTTTCAGTGCTTCAGGATCATTAGTACCGATCTGAATTCCCCAGGGCGATATAGCGATCTCAGTTGAATTTCTCGGTTCAATTAAACCCAATACCCGATAGGCGGGGAAGTCACTCTGGATGCTTGGACGACAAGTATACAATAAACATATTGCAAAAGCTGTGACAATTAAAAATAGTATCTTTTTTTTCATATAAAATCTTGGCTGACAAGAACAATTCTACTCTTGTGTTGACGGGAGAAGGTAGTCTTCAACGATTTTTTGAGACGACCTTCTCTCTCAACACTTCAGTTATCAAATGGCTTTTCAACCATTGTTTCAGGAATACAGAGGAGCAACACTGAATACAATTATTTAACAAAAGCCATTTTAATGGTTCTCTGATAGTTTCCAGCAGTCAATTTGCAGAAATAAATCCCCGCAGGTACTGCATTTCCCCAGCTATCGGAGCCATCCCAAACAACAGAATATGAACCGGCGTTTTGATTTTTTTGTAACAGGGTTTTAACTTTAATACCCAAAACATTGTAGATATTCATTTCGATGAAAGCCTTTTCCTGAATGGAAAAATCAATAAACGTTGACGGGTTAAAGGGATTAGGATAATTCTGGCGCAATGTAAATTGTCTTGGTAATGCATTCACACTTTCAATTGCATTCGATGCAGTAATCAATAAATAGGGGCTGTTATCTGGATCACCATCGATTGAATCGGGCTTTTGTTCTTCAAGTTCTTTTGAATAGAACCGAGCGTCTACTCCACTGCCATCTCCAACACCTGTTTCAGTTGAATCATCAAGCATCAGCGTAATCCATTCACTACCCAGGTCCAGTTGTTCCAGAATATAAGCAGTAATATCATAAAACAAGGTTGTATCAGGATTAGTAGCAGCAATCTGGTTGAGTCGATTGGATTGAGTAGCAAGTACTTTTCCACGCTCCGGCTGATTAGTCCAATTTATAGTTGTTTCGTCCCATGATGTATTTTCTACAGCAAAAATCTGGTAAATACCATCCATTGTGGCAATCTGGTTGTAAAAACGATGCAATGTAAGTTTTAA
>CAZAKB010000057.1:0-18905 GCA_964485475.1 uncultured bacterium | reverse complement strand
GTCTTTACGGCATTTAATTCTGAGACCCGGAGTTTTACCGTTACTCAATAGGCTTCCTTTTTTACCGTATACACGCAGGGGCATCTGCACGGCCGTCCCTGTTTTTTCTATTATTCATGTGGAAAATATGTATCTTATTGATAATAACAGGTAAGAAAGAAGGTATAGATGATACATATAAACAATCCATTTGTTCGAATAACCCTATTTATTTCAATACTTGTCTTCAATCAGGGAATCGCCCTGGATAATTCCTGGATGATCTATGATGATTCGGAAGTTGCTGAAATTCATATTAACGTCGATCCGGATATTTTGGAATGGATTTACGATGGTGCAAATCTGAATAGCGATTCGCTGCACGTTGCTCAGTTTCATTTTAAAAACAGATACATCGACGAGAATGTTGAAGATATCGGTTTCCGTTTGCGGGGCAATACATCCAGAGCATCAGCCAAGAAATCCTTTAAAATATCCTTCAATACCTTTGTATCTGGTCGGGAATTTTATGGGCTGGATAAAATGAATCTGAACGGTGAACACAACGATCCATCGATTATCAGGAGTAAGCTTTGCTGGGATGTGTTCAATGACATTGGTATAATCGCCAGCCGGGCGGCTCATACGGCGGTATACCTCAATGACGTGTATTACGGACTATATATTTCAGTAGAACATGTCGATGATGAGTTTATTGACAAACACTATGCGGACCCATCGGGCAATCTCTGGAAATGTCTCTGGCCGGCTGATTTGACTTACATTGGGCCGGATCCGGAAGATTATTATCCAAATCAGGGTGATACACGACCTTATGAACTTATGACCAATGAAGAGGACTATGACTTTACTCAACTTGCCAAGTTTATTGATATCCTGAATAATACCCCAGAAACTGGTTTTGCGGATTCAATTGAACAAATTCTAATTGTCCAGGAAGTATTGAAATATTTGGCCATGAACATTCTGACCGGCAGCTGGGATGATTATCGGGTTCTGAAAAACAACTACTACCTGTATCATGAATCCGTTGTGGATAAATTTCATCTGATTCCCTACGATTATGATAATACCTTTGGAATTGATTTTTTACAGCATCTTAATGTTGATTGGTCAACGGTAGATCCCTACGATTACCCGGCAAATGACGACAGTGGGCGCCCATTGACACGTCTATTAGATGTACCGGAATATCGCAATCTTTATACTCATTTTTTGGAATTCTATTCTCAGAATGTGATGAATCTTGCTTTGATCGGATCCCGTATTGACAGCATCAAGGAAATGATAACACCCTGGGCGGAAGCGGATCTCTATCGGACTTATGATTGGAATTTTTCTATTTCTGACTTTCATCAATCGTATTCGTCAAGTGCTTACAGTAATCAACACGTGAAAAAAGGATTGAAAGAATTTATCGGTCAGCGATACACCTCGCTACAAAGCCAATTGCACTATCAGGCTTCAAATCCGATTATTTATGATCTGGATTATTGGCCTAAACGACCGGGGCCGTATGACTCGGTTTATGTTTCAGTTGCAACATTCAGTCCTGTCGGCATATCGGGAATAGAAATCCAGTTTCACCCCGGAATATTGACAGTCATTGAATCCTATCCTATGGATTATGATCCGGTTACAGCTACAAAATTGATTGAAGATGCCGATCGCTGGACCGGCGTTATTCCGCCATTGGGAGTTGGTGGATTTGGCCGATTTCAGGTGACGGCCGTTGATGATAATGAAAATTTGTCACTCTCTCCACGAAAGAGTTTTGTGTCTGTTAATGTCATTGAACCGCAGGAGATTTCAATCAAGATTAATGAATTCCTTGCTAGCAATGAAAGCAGCGGTTCCGACGATAACGGGGAATACGATGACTGGATTGAGTTGGTCAATGCAGGAGAGCAGGCGGTTACTTTAGCCGGCTTATATTTGACCGACAAACCGGACAATCTGACCAAATGGCAATTTCCTTATGGCGGCGGTATGCTTGAACCTGGCGCTTTCCTGGTGGTTTGGTGTGATGAAGATGAAGAACAGAACGGATACCACAGCAATTTTAAACTCAGCGCCGGAGGTGAGTTTATCGCCATCGTCGCCGAAGATGGAGTTACTGTAATTGATTCATTAAGTTTCGGTGAACAGGTGACCGATGTTTCCTTTGGCCGATATCCCGATGGCGCCGACGCCTGGCAGGCATTTACCAATCCGACACCTGGATTATCGAATCAATCCGAAACCGATGTGGATGACCCTTTGGTTGTGCATAAATTCGACCTGTTTCAAAATTATCCCAATCCTTTTAATGTGGAAACGACAATCCATTACACTTTAACCCGAAAAACCACTGTTCGGATAAATATAATTGACTTATATGGCCGGCGGATTCTGACCCTCTTCGATGAAGAACAAAGTTCTGGTGATTATCATCTCAACTGGAATGCAACGGTTTTGAGTACTGGAATCTACTTCTGTGAATTACAGTCTGGTAATATTTCAAAACAAATCAAAATGATGCTGCTGAAATAGCAGATGTCATGAATTTGATATGCTAATTTAGACGGACATTCATTTATATCAGACTATGAACAAGCTGGATAAAGGCATCGTAGTTATAGGGTTTCTGGATAAAATGATGCCCCTTATTTTTAATTTTTTCAAACTGGGATTTGTCGTCCAGGTAACCACTGGTCATCAGGATTTTTACATCGGGCTTGATCGTTGCCAGTGTATCGATGAAGTTCAGACCAGAACCGTCGGGTAAGACAACGTCGCTGATAACCAGATCAATATCAGCGTGTTCCCGTTGAAATATGTCGAAAGCTTCCCTACAGGAACCGGCCGTGATGATAGTATAACCATTTCTTTCCAGCATGGCCTTAGTGAGTTCGCGGACGGAATAATCGTCTTCAAGAATAAGGATAGTTTCGTCGTGGGTTGTTTTTGCCGGAACGTTATCCTTGATGGACTGTGCTTCTGTTGCAGCTTCTTCACATACCGGCAGGTACACATGAAACGAACTGCCTTTGCCCGGTTCCGTATCCACATCGATCCAGCCCTTATGTTGCTCGATAATGCCGTAAATAACCGCTAGCCCCAGTCCGGTACCCTTGCCGGATTCTTTTGTCGTGAAAAACGGTTCGAAGATGTGCTGGAGTATCTCTGGTGGAATTCCGGTTCCGGTATCGGATATTGTCAATTGAATATAATTCCCCGGAGTTGCTTTTGCAGCGAGCCCATCATTGGTTTCATTCATGGTAAACAGGCATGTTTTAATAGAGATTGCACCACCATCGGGCATGGCGTCCCGGGCATTAACAACCATGTTCATCAAAACCTGTTCAATCTGACCTTCATCGGCCTTGATCATGGGTAAATTTTCTGCTAATTCGGTATCCAGCCGGATATCTTCACTGATCAGACGCTGCAGCATCTTTTTTATATTGGTGACCAGGATATTCAGACTGGTGATCTTCGGCTGAATAATCTGCTTACGGCTGAAGGTCAGCAGTTGCCGGGTAAGGGCTGCGGCCTTATCCGAGGCTTTTTTGATTTGATCAATATTTGATTGGTACAGGCTGTCTTTTGGACAATTCATTAGCATCAGGTCCGCATTACCGGAAATGATGGTCAGAAGATTGTTGAAATCGTGGGCAATTCCACCGGCTAGCTGGCCGACAGCATCCATTTTCTGAGACTGGAGTAGCTGGTTCAGCAATTTTTCCTTTTCCTCTTCCGCAGATTTTTGATCTGTGATATCGAGAATGATACCGTTGGCGTACCCAATCTTTTGCGGATCGCCTTTATTAGGAATACCGTTTGACCGGACGTGTAACCACCGGAGCCCTTTGACGGGATGATTATAGCGAACCGTTTCATCAAATTTAAATGGCGGAGCACACCCCCGGACGTTTGCTTCAATAACCAGGGGAAGATCTTCGGTGTAAATATTTTCAAACCATTTTATAAAATTATATTTATTAGTTTCATCAATCCCCAGTATATCAATCACAGAAGGACTGACATGCGTTACACTATTGTCCATTGGATCATTACCGGCCTGTGTGCGGTACAGAACATAGCCCAGTGGATTTTCCAGCATGGAGATAAAATGCTCGTTGCTTTCCTGAAGTGCCTGTTCGGCCTCCTTGCGGTTGACCATTTTCCAGACCGAGTCCATCAGCAGAGTCAGCTGTACAACGTCATCATTATCATAATCAGTACTTTTATTGGCAGTCCCAATGACGGCCACGATCTGTTTATTCTGGACAACCGGAACTGTTAAAAAATTATTGAGTTTGGCATGCCCTTTGGGGTGTCCCTTTTTAAGGGGATGAGCAGCCTGAAAATCGTTCACGATGATTGGCTTCCGCTGGCGAACTGCTTCGCCCCAGAGGCCTGTTTTGTCGAGTTCATAAACCGATTGTGGTTCGGTAATGGAACATTCCTGTATGACTCCATCGGACCAGGTATTTAAAATAAATTGCTCGTCTTTTTCGGAATAATAATAAATATATCCAATTTTACTTTCAGTTAATTCTAGTGCCTCTTCAAGAGCGTAGTCCAGAAGTTCCTGAATGGTATTGGCCTCATGCTGACTGATACGCATCAGACTTTCCAGTCGCTCCTGGTTTATCTGGATTTTTTCATTGGCCGCTGCGCGTTCTGAAATATCACGTGTTGTGCCCTGTAAACCGATCGGGAAACCCTTATTATTGAAAATAAGTTTACTGGATATTTCTACCGGATATTCACTGCCATCCTTGCGCAGCATATGGGCTTCAAAGGTAATATGCTTAAATGTTTTATAATTTTTTAATGCTTTAACCGCCTTGCGCGCCATATTAAAAAATGCACGGGTGCTGGCGTGTTGTGACAATCGGGTTCCGACCCATTCGTCCGGTGTAAAGCCGGTCATTTCATAAACGGACGGGCTGGCGTAAGTAAAGCGGAGACGTGAATCCATTTGCCAGATAACATCGATAGAGTTTTCTGCCAGGAGTCGGAATTTCCGCTCGTTTTCGACAAGCGCTATCTGTGCTTGTATGTTTTCATGGTTGGTCCGGATAGAGCGGATGCCGTAAGCCAGATCACCAGCAAGCTCGGTCAGCAAGTCGATTTCATTGGGATTGAATCCGTTAATTTCATTGGAATAAATATTAATAGCGGCATTCAGTTCGCGGTTGATTTTCAGGGGAAATATGATTAATGATTTCAGCCCCAGTTTTGCAGCCTTTTGTTTTAATTGATCCAGGTTGCTGTCTTGAATATCCTGAATTACATGCACAGAATTATTTTCGATTGCCTGGCAAATCGGACAGTTTTCATTGCCGGAATTGCTGCACGTAATTTTAACAATATCATCAAAATCTGTTCCGGTGCCTGAGTGACCGACATTCGTGATTTTTCCGTTATCCCGATTCAGATAACCGACCCAGACCAACGGGTAATCTCCAAGTGTTACTGCGACCTCACAGATTTGTTTGATCAACTCAAACTCATTATCACTGCGAATTACCGTGCGATTGACTTTGCTCAGTACTTTTAGTGTGCGGTTGAGTTTTTTAAACTCCGCGTTCAGATAATTTCGTTCAAGAGCATAGGTAATGACCCGGTTGAGGATGCTACCGTCTATCCTGTTTTTGACCAGGTAATCCTGAGCCCCGAGATGGACTGCCCTGGCCGCCAGTTCGTCATCATCATTTCCAGTCAGTACGACCACCGGCACGCCAGGATACTTGGTATTTAGTCCGATAAAAGTATCCAGGCCATGGCTGTCCGGCAGTGATAAATCCAGCAGGATGACATCAACCTTTTTGTTGTTCAGTAACGTTAATCCTGAATGTAAACTATCGGCATGGTCGAAATCATAAAGCGTCGCATTTCTTTCAAAAAGGTACTCTTTGACCAGGCGGGCATCACCGGGATTGTCTTCGATCAGCAGTATTTTTGTTTTTGAGTTCATACTTTTAGATCACTTTTATTGGGAGTTTGATTACGATTCTATTTTGGCGGGAGCTTAACGATGCTCAGCCAAAAATCTTCAATGCTTTTAATCACTATCATGAACTGATTCAAATCCAGGGGTTTATTGATATAGCAATTGGCATGCAGATCGTAGGTTTTCAGAATATCCGCTTCAGCCTTGGACGTCGTCAGGATGACCACCGGAATGCGTCTTAATTTCTTATCGGCCTTGATCTCCGCCAGAACTTCCCGGCCGTCCTTTTTTGGCAGATTCAGATCCAACAGCAGCAAATCCGGTGTTGGCATGTCCTTATACTTACCTTCCTTATTAAGAAATGCCATAGCCTCTACGCCATCGGCAACATGGTGAAGATTGTTACTCATTTTACTTTCCTTCAACGCTTCCTTGGCCAGTCGGGCATCACCCGGATTATCTTCGACCAGTAGAATCTCAATCATTTGTACATACGCGTCACTCATTTTCCTGTATCCTTTCTTTTTGAAATTGTGAAATAAAATGATGTTCCTTTGCCCAACTCCGATTCCACCCAGATTTTCCCGCCGTGGCGTTCAACAATGCGTTTACACACTGCCAGGCCGATACCGGTACCGGGAAAATCGGTTTTACTATGAAGCCGTTGAAATATAACAAATATACGATCTTTGTATTGCGGATCAATTCCGATGCCGTTATCCCGGAAACAGAACAACCAGTCACTATCTTGTTCTTTGACTGTAATGTGAATCCGGGGAGCTTCATCGACCTGAAATTTTGTGCCGTTATCCAGCAGGTTCTGAAACAGCCGGGTAATCTGGCCCGCATCAACCGCCAGCGTCGGTAATTCATCATTTACGATGATTGCGTGGGTATCATTTATACGTTGTTGGAGGTTTACCAAAGTCTGTCCGAGTATGGGATTAAGGTCAGTGGTTTTAAATTCTCCGCCTCTGGTAGTAATCCGGCTGAAAGACAACAGATCATTAATCAGCCGTTGCATGCGATTGGCGCCGTCCACGGCATAATTAATAAAATCGTGGGCGTCATCATCCAGACGATCCTTGTATCGTCTTTCCAGCAGCTGGGTATAACTGGAAACCATGCGCAGTGGTTCCTGGAGATCGTGAGAAGCGACATAAGCAA
The DNA here is from genome assembly GCA_964485475.1 of uncultured bacterium. Lineage (GTDB taxonomy): Bacteria > Fidelibacterota > UBA2242 > UBA2242 > UBA2242 > B118-G9. The sequence goes on along the minus strand of CAZAKB010000057.1, from coordinate 11,794 downwards.
ATTGTTCCAGCTCTTCGTTGGAGCGTTTCAACTCCACCATCAATATTTTTAGATTTTCGTTTGCTTTTTCCGCAGATTGCCGGGCCTCTTCAGCATCCTGCATCATTTTCACGGCAGCGACCTGTGCGTCTTTTAGGTCATGGGTGCGTTCTTCAATCCGCTGTTCCAACTCCTCGGTCAGTTTTTGCAATTGAAGATTACTTAAGCCTGCCCCACCGATGAAAACTGCAAGATCGGACAGGTATTCCATTTTAAGTTTGACATCGTCGTCGGATAATACCGGGACTTTTGACAGGGCCAGCAGGTATTCTTTTTCATTGAATCCATATCGTTTCGCCTGTTTACGGAAGAATTCTTGATTTGGTTCTTCGGATAAAAATTGACCGATAAAAAGATTGGCGATATGATTACCGGCGATATTTATGGGAATGGCCACATCTACCAAGCCATTCAGACAGCGATAGACGTTGTATTTTTTTCCTTTGCCCAGTTGATTGGCCAAGGCTACATCGCTTTCGCTACATCGCTTTTTTGTTTCATGGTGAACCCGGTGAAATTGGGTACAGATGTCTTGCCAACCACTGGCGACAAGGACATTACCTTTGAGGTCAAGTACGGCCGTTCCTGTCCCGGTTGCATCGGTAAATTTTTGCATGAGGGATTGCAGCTTTTCAATATTGATAATATCTGAAATGTGATAATTCATGATTCAATTATCTCCGCATTATGGTTATTACATTTCTCTCCGGTGATTTTTAAATTTTTGGAAAGTTCCTGATAATCTGTCTTTGACTGAGAGGATTCTTTTAACATAAATACTCCGTCGATATCTAAAATTTCAATTAAATTTATTTTTAAAATCCGTAATAATGCCGGGTATTTGGTCTACTCCGGAAGCGATATCGATAAAAAAGTCGGAACCGGCTTTTTTCAGCAGGTTTTCAAAGGTTTTATCGAAGAATTCAGTCAGGGAAATAATTTTTAATTGGGACCGGATAGTTTTAATAGCCCGGACGGTTTCGATCAGGGTTCCGCGCAGCGAGTAAGTATTTAGGATAATCACATCCGGCGACATGTGATAGACATCCATGAGCAGGTTATCAAAATCGGAAATCACCGTGATAATGTCTTGGTTACGATCGATACAGGGGGTGATTAATTTTTCGATACGTTTGTAAATGATTTCCGAATCATCAACAATTAAAATTTTCATTACTCTTTCCTTATTAAAGATGGGATTATTATTAAAAGTTTTAATTTCATTTTCAGCAGTATACATGATTTACCTCAGATTCTTTCTCCAATATTGTGGCAAATTTCTGGGTTGGATTTGTAGCTGAAACGCTACATGGCAATTTTTAGGTCTTTTTTGGTTCATTTAACTTCATTTCTTTTAGAGTTATAGCGATTTTCTCAAAATCCGTGGTTTTATCGAAGAAATACTTAATCTGGCGATCATCACACATTTGCTGATATTGCCGGGTTGGGTAGTTGGTCAGAACAATGGTTACGGGTTTGTAGTTTTCTGAAACAACCCGGTCATATACGTCAAAACCAAGACCGTCTAGTAGCTGTATATCGACGATAAGCACATCTGGAGTCAGGTTTTTTATTAATTCAATGGCTTCAGAGATCTGTCCGGTTTCACCACAAATATAGGTGTCAGGCACGGCTGAAATTAAGCGTTTCAACCGCTGTCTTAATATTTCCGAGTCGTCCACAATAAAAATATTCATAAAACTTCCATGCTAAAAATCTCAATTACAGTTTACACATTATGCAAATAATTGTCTGTCGTGATTATTATGATTTTCTTGTCGGTTTTCATCTATTTTTTTGTAGATGAAACGCTACACGGCAAAAATATTGATTGTTGGGAAATGTATTATGACATACGATTTGCGGGTGTTTTTACTCCCAGCGCAGGGCTTCGATGGGATCAAGCCGGGCGGCTTTCATGGCCGGGTAGACGCCGAAAACCAGCCCGATCATCAGTGAAAATCCAACTCCCAGAAAAACTGACCACATGGGAATCGTTGGCGGTAATTTCAATGCGGCTGCGATCAGCACTCCGATGATGATTCCAAGCAGGACCCCGATCAGACCTCCAAACAGACAGATTCCGATGGATTCTGTGAGGAACTGGTTCAGGATGTGCCGTTTTTTTGCGCCTACGGCCTTGCGAATGCCGATTTCCCGGGTCCGTTCCGTGACCGAAACGAGCATAATATTCATGATGCCGATGCCGCCGACCAGCAGCGATATTCCGCAGATGACGACCGCTGCGATAAAAACAAATCCGGTCAGATTTTTCAGGGTGTCCATGATTGAATCCTGGGTGATCAATTCAAAATCGTTGGGAGTGCCGGGCGGTACTTTACGGGCGATACGGAGAATCCCAGTAACCTGATCCATGCCCTGGGACATTTGATCCGGCAGGGTTTTTACGGCAATATTAATTGAGCGCATTTCACCATAATTTTTCGTAAATGTATCAAAAGGAATCACAACCATGTTGTCACGGCTGTTGCCGAGGAGTTCTCCCTGGGATTCGATCAGACCAATAACATTGTACCGTATCCCGTCGATTTTAATGGACTCACCGACTGGGTAGGTGAAGGGGAATAACTTTTCCGTAACATCGTTTCCAAGCAGGGCCACATGTTCCTTGCGATAAATCTCCTCTTTTGTAAAAAAGCGTCCTTCTGAAATATAGCGTCCGTTAACATCGGCCCAATATTCATCGCCGCCGTAAAGCATGATGTTGGGATTGGTAATGTTATCCTGATATTTGATCTGTTTACCATAGGTTGCGATTTCAGCGGACACGGACCGGATTTTTGTCGCCCGGTCACGGATCGCTTCAACATCACTGAATTTCAGATCTTTGCGCATCCGGATTTCTTTGGATAAATGACCCATCCGGACGGCAGGGTATTTTTGCACCCAGAAGATATCTCCGCCGACACCGGACAATGCGTTGATCATGTGCTGTTCCAGGGCATTAATGATGGACATCATGCCGATTACCGACATCACGCCGATGACAATTCCGAGAGTTGTCAGGAATGTCCGCATTTTATTGGACTTGACAGTCTGCCAGGCCAGTTTGAACCCTTCGTCATAATTCATTACTCATACCTCAGGCATTCAATGGGGTCGAGTTTAGCGGCCCGCCGCGCCGGATAAATGCCGAAAAACAGGCCCACAAAAGTCGAAAACCCCAATCCCATAAAGACCGACCAGATCGGAACGCTGGACGGGAATGGAGTAACTTTGTCAATGACTAAAGAAATCAGGTAGCTGAAAAAGATAGCGATAATGCCGCCAACGCTGCATATGATAATGGATTCAATGATGAATTGAAAAGTAATGACACGCCGCTTGGCGCCCAGGGCCTTGCGGATACCAATCTCTTTTCGTCGTTCCGCGACAGAAACCAGCATTATATTCATAATCCCAATACCGCCAACGAGTAGTGACAGTGTGCCGATTCCGAAAGCCGCTGTATAGAGACCGCCAGTAAGTTGCTTATACATATTCGTCAGCATTTCCTGCTGGTTGATTGAAAAATTATCCTCTTCCTGGGGTTTCAGTTTTCGGGATACCCGCAGAAGGAAACGGATCTCGTCTTTCACTTCATCGATCATTTCCGGTGAAGTTACTTTAACAAGAATGCGAATACCGCGGCGTGAACCGAAGTTCTTGAATATTGTCCCGATAGGAACATACACCTCGGAATCCAGATTGTGACCCAGAAGACTGCCCCGTTTATCCATGACGCCGATGACAATATAGGATACGTCACCGATTTTGATTCGTTCTCCGACGGGATTAATGTCTTTAAATAATTTTTCCTTAATCTCCCAGCCAATGACGCAGCTGGGCTTATCGCGGTCTATTTCAGTCTGGGTAAAATAGCGACCATCGGCAATTGTATATCCTTCAATCAGCTCATGCTCAATGGTGACGCCGGCAACACTGATATCAGAAAGAGAATTATTCCGGAATTTAATATCCCGGGATGTTCCGGTGGCGGGAGCAATGGATTCGGCCAGTTGGGAATGTTTGATCAGGTATTCCGCGTCCTTCATTGTAATATCCGGTCGGTTACGATATTTGAAGAAATCATCCTTCATAATCCAGGGGTATTTATGGATGAACAGAGTATTGCTTCCCAGAGCGGAAATCTGGCTGGCAAAACCTTTATTTAATCCGGCGATGATGGATGCCACCGAAACGACTGTTAAAACACCGATGATAATACCCAGTGTTGTCAGCACGGCTCGGAGTTTATTCTGAGCCAAGGCCCGCAGGGCAATCAGGACATTTTCCCAAAGGCTGATCAGTGTGGAAATCAATGGTTATTTACCTGTATGTCTTCCGCGATATTGCCGTCGAGGATGTGGACGATTCGATCGGCATGTTGGGCGACATCTTTTTCGTGAGTGACCAGGATAATGGTATTCCCGGCTTTATGAAGATCATCAAAAACCGACATGATTTCTTTACCAGTGGTGGAATCCAGATTTCCTGTGGGTTCATCGGCCAGGATCAGGGAAGGACTATTGACCAGTGCCCGGGCAATAGCAACACGCTGCCGCTGACCGCCGGAGAGCTCGTTTGGGCGATGATTTTTACGATCGGAAAGGCTAACTTTTTCCAGTGCCTCTTCGGCAATCATTCTGCGTTTATTGGCATGAATCCCGCTGTAAACCAGGGGCAGTTCGACATTGTGTAAAGCGCTGGCCCGGGGCAGAAGGTTAAATGTCTGAAAGACGAAACCAATTTTCCGGTTCCGAACTTCAGCCAGTTTGTTATCATCCATCGTAGAGACGAGTTCGTTTTCAAGAAAATAGCTGCCCGATGTGGGTGAGTCCAGGCAGCCGATAATGTTCATGAGCGTGGATTTTCCCGAACCCGAAGGACCCATAATGGATATGTATTCATTTGGCTGAATATTAAGGTCCACACCCCGTAGGGCATGGACATCAATGGTACCGATTTTATAGATTTTAGTGATTTTTTCCAGATGAATCAGGGATTGCATTAGCCACCAAAATAGAGGTTTATTCGATAAATAACATTAGAGAAATCAATTTCCGGAACGTAATTGACAGATTTTCCGTCCATTTTCCAGCCATCCTGATTCATTTTATTGTAGAGATATCCAACATTGACACCAACTGCGGCCCAGCGGAATATATTATACCGGAATCCAATCGTTGGCAGAATTGTTAAATACCCACAGGACATTTCGTTTTGATGATCGGTAAAACTAACCGTACTTGTATCTATGACAGCGTTGTTATAGCCATCCCAGAGGTTATCCCAGGCAAGCGGACCGCTCCATTGATTAAATTGCAGATTAGCATTTCCGCCGCCGATCATGGTACCGAAATACAATTCGGTTTTATTGAAGGGGTGATATACTTTTTCGATCATAAATCCGCCGAAATTGATTGTAAGCGTTACTTCTTTTGCAACGGTTTTACCATCAATAGCGCTTCCACCGGAAGATTTGACTTCACCATGTGCGCCCAAACCACCAATGCGGATACCGTGACCGACAAAACCCCAACCGCCGCCACCGGACATATAAATTTGTTTATCAAAAGGGTTTAATCCGATTTCCTGTAGTTTTGTATTGATGGCATCAACGTTTAGATCCATCATATAGTAATCCCAGCCACCGGCGCCGCCGCGAAAGTAGCCACGTTTTTTAGAGCTTTTCCACTCGTCTTTACGATTTTCGCGCCAGCCGTCCCAGTCGTCCCACTCTTCCCAGTCATCTTCTTTTTTGGTCTCATCATTTTCGATGCGGGTACTTTTATAGTCATGCTTCTGGATAATCTCGGTGGATTCTTCATCGGTTGTTACAGAATCCGTAATGGCTTCCAGTTCCTGCTCGGCTTTATCAAATTTCTCTTGAGCGTTTATCGCAATACTGCCGATAAACATTGTGATGAGAATTAAGGTAAAACGGTTCATTTCTTCTTTCCTTTCTCGTTTTCATCACCAGCAAATTTCAATGCACTGTCGTGTTTCAATTCTTTACTGATAGCTTTATAAGAACCTGTTATAATTTCTTCACCTACTTCAAGCCCGCTGATTATTTCAAATTTTGTATCACTGCTGATGCCAACCTTGATCTCCCGTTGTTCTGCTGTCTGATACTGTTTTGGAGCGAAGGGTCCCTTTTTTACTTTCTGATCTTTATTAAGCGGGCATACCACAAAAACCACATCAATCGGTGACACCTTTGCCGTTACTGGCTTTTTCTCTATGTGTGTGCTGTCACCTGCCGTATCCGTTTTTGGTTCTGGTGTTCTGACTGTCAACGATTGAATAGGTACGACGACGGCGCTGTCCCGGACATCAGTGATGATATCAACCGTTGCAGACATGCCCGGACGAAACCGCGGGTCCTGTCCGAGCACCGATATTTCAATTTCAAAATTGGTAATCTGTTCCTGGGTACCCAGGCCGGTTGTTGACGCGCTGTGAGCGATTTCCGATACAATGCCCTTGTAGGTGGTGTCCGGAAGTGCATCAACCTCAATCAATGCCGTATCGCCTACGGATACGGATACGACGTCGGTTTCATCGACTTCGGCCCGAACTTCCATTTTTGACATGTCGGAAACTACCAGGATAACATCCTCCTGAAATACAGAGCCCAGGGCGATTTCACCGACCTCTTTATTAATGCTGGTAACGATGCCGTCCATGGGCGATAAAATACGGGTTTTGTCCAGATCGTCTTTGGCCTGTTTTAATGCCGCTTTTGCCTGAACGACCTGGCTTTCGGCGATTTCGGTTTGAGCAATTCCTGCTTCCAGATCTGCTTCCGATGTCAGATCGGATTTGTATAGTTGTCGGACCCGTTTAAGTTCACTGGAGACTTTTTTCTGGTTTGCTTTGTTGGACTGGACTACCGACAATGCCCGTTCATAAGCAGCCTCGTATTGGGCCTTGTCCAGTTCAACCAGAAGTTCACCGGCTTTCACCCGATTACCCAGATGAACAGTAATATTTGTAATTCGGGCAGCGACATTGGCACTGATTTTAACCTGGGTTTTGGGAATCAGCGAGCCGGAAGCGTTTACGGTTTGGACAATCCGCTCCTTTTTGACTTTTTCTGTCTGGACCTCAATGGGCTTAACCTTAGTTTTATTTTTATTGGCAACAATGACAACTCCAACAATGATTAGCACGATAATAAGGATGATGATTTTTCGGATATTTTTCTTCTTCATTAAGCGGCCCAATTCCCTTTATAGTGTGCCCATGGCGACAGCGAGTTTAATTTCGGCTATCTTGGCATCGTACATCGTATTGATCAATTGTTGCTGGGCTGTTGTCAGGGTTACCTGGGCATCAAGCACTTCCAACAATGTTGCAGAGGCCAGGCGGTACATTTCCTGGGCCAGGCGCAGATCCTCCTGTGCGGATTCAATATTCAGTTCATTAATAGTAATCATTTCGCGATACGTATCGAGTTCAAGTATCAGTCCCTGAATCTGATTTTCAATGTCTATGCGTTGTTTTTCAATCTGATCATCGAAGGACTTATAGTTTAGCTGTTGTTGCTGGATATTGGTCCGGCGCTGAAAACCATTAAAAATCGGATAACTGATCCTGAAACTGAGATAGGTTGTCCATGACCGGTCAAAGTTGTTGTATATATCATCAAAACGGGTGCCGTTTCGGTTGTAAGAGAAACTGGATGAAAGGGCGGGATAGAAATCCGCTTTGGCAATTTTATAATTGATCAAAGCTGTATTCTGTTGCAGCTTCAATGAATTATAGGTTTTATTGTTTTTTAAGGCTGTTTCTACGGCGTTTTCTAGAATGACAATTTCGGGGCTATGATAATCTTTTTCATATACAGATATATTGGTTTCTGGTGTCTGTCCAATAGCAACATTGAGTTGGGCAATGGTTGATTTTAAAATAGACTTCTGCTGAATAACGGCCAGTCGATCATTGCCTTCGCGGACCTGGGCCTTGAATAGATCCTTTTTCGCGACCTGCCCGATTTTATGCATTTCCCGGGTTTTTCCCAGCTGCTCCCGGCTGTTTTCCAGGGATTTTTCGTAGACTTTCAGGAGTTCCTGGGCTTTTAGGACGTTATAATATTTTTCGGTTACATTGGAAAGAACCATTTGTCGGGTATAATCACTGTTGATTATCACATTGTTTAACTGATTTTTTGACCGGCGTATATAGTTCCACCACTTACCACCGTCATAAATGTTCTGGTAGTAGCTGACGCCGGCGGCGTAAGACTCGGTTGTTTGACTTGGGATTGTCAGCTTTTGACCTGATTCATCGTAGTATTCATTCGGCGCATATGATCCTATGGAAGAGCTGACATTAGCAGATAAATTTGGCAAAATTCCGCTATAGGACGCTAAAATTCCAGACTGATAAGCCTGAACCTCTTTTTGTGAGATGGCAATGTCTAAGTTCTTTTCCATCGCCAGATCAATACATTCCTGAAGACTCAATTTGTCAGCAGCTAAAACAGCGGTTGAAATTATCATAATAAGGATTAAACATAATTTTCGCATAACATATTCCCTGTGTTAAAATTTAACAAGGCCGGCCAGCATCGCGGCAGCTATGGCATACAGAAGCCAAACAATTAAAATTACCCAAAATGTTTTCGATGTTTTTTTATTTAATAATATGCCCAGCGCAATACTGAACAGTACAATTTTCCAGATAGCGAAAATGTCTATATTGGACAAGAATCGGTATAAAAATGTACTGCTTTCTTCCATAAGCAGTGCGAGGCTTGAATAGACTTTTGTCGATTGCTGAGATACAATCAGCGGTGTTTTAATACCGGTGTTGACCACATCAATCAGGCCAATGTAGGCCGACACTCCCAGCATGGTAACAAACGTTAATTCACCGCCTAGTAGAAAATTGCCAATAAATAGCATCATTCCGGCAATTACCAGCCACTTTACTCCAATTGCGACGATTGTGGTAACGTACTGGACTGGTGATTCGGCCCGCTTTTCAATGCGTTCCAGGGCGGCTTCTTTCTGGGCATCGGGGAATCGTTCGCTGTTTTCAATCCGGGCCCTGGTATCGTTCATCGCAATTGGGATAATATAACTGGAGGAAATCAAACTGGCAACGATGATGATCAGCATTGGGATTGCCAGGTCCATCCAGTTGACTTTGACTTTTAATGCATTAAACGTTAGAGATGGTTCCCAGAACAGTGAGACTATTTTCGAGGCGATTGACTTTTTCTTAATTTCGTTCATTTTTACCTGTTTCATTTTTGGCAACTGGCTTTTTAGAGTCCTGACGAAGTGTTAAGTTGTCAGGTAAGCCATATCATTGTCAAATTTTTGATAGAAGTTGGTCTTTGTGTGATTCAAGATATGTTTTGGCCGTTTCATATGTGTTTTCGATTTCACCGGATAGGATTGCCTCTTCTATCGCAGTTTTTATATGACCGACAGCCGGGCCTGGTTCCAAATTACAGAGTTTCATGATTTCATCACCACGAACCGGGGACTGGAATGCCCGCATGCGGTCCTTTTCTTCGACTTCGATAATTTTATCCACTACGCGATTGAAATTAGCGGTGTATTCGGCAACTTTTCGGGGATTTTTTGAGGTAATGTCCGCCCGGCAAAGGGTGATCAGATCATCGATTTCTTCACCGGCATCCACACACAAGCGCCGAACGGCGCTATCGGTAACTCCTTCATCGGCAATAGCAATTGGGCGAAGATGAAGCCGGGTCATTTTTTCGGCGTATTCCATGACCTTATTTGATAATTTCAAGCGGCGGCAGAGCGGTTTGACCATTCGGGCACCGAGCTCTTCATGACCATGAAATGTCCAGCCTTTACCTTCCACGTAATACTTGGTCTGTGGTTTGGCGATGTCATGAATCAGGGCGGTGAAGCGCAATTCGAATTTATCGGTTTTTTCGGCAATATTATCCAGTACCTGCAGGGTATGATGAAAAACGTCCTTGTGATGGTAACCGTTTTTCTGGTCGACGCCGTCCAGATTGGCAATTTCCGGTAGAATAATATCCAGCAGCCCACATTTTTTCATCAGCAGAAACGCCCGTGATGGTTTTCGGGGAACCTTAAGTATTTTTGTTAATTCTTCAGTAATTCGTTCCTGGGAAATAATAGCCATCCGGTCTTTGACTTTATTGATTGCTCGAAAGGTTTCATCTTCGATGGTAAAACCAAGCTGTGAGGAAAACCGGATCGCCCGCAACATTCGAAGAGGATCTTCTGAAAATGTTGTCACCGGATCAAGGGGAGTACGAATAATTCCGGCATCCAGATCGTGTAAGCCCTGGAAGTGGTCGGACAATTCATACATTGAATTTTCGTTCAGAGACATTGCCAGCGCATTTATGGTAAAATCCCGGCGGGCAAGATCTTCATAGAGAGAACCCTGAGAAACGCTGGGTTTTCGTGAGTTGTCCAGATATTGTTCGGATCGGGCGGAAGCCACTTCGATGATAATATCGTGATAAGGAACCATTGCTGTCCCGAATCGCGGATATTCAAGGATTCGTTTCAGGCGGAGGGAGTGGGCAATGGACTTGGCGAATTCGATCCCGTTTCCGACAACGGTAATGTCAATGTCTTTGGTCTTATGACCCAGGATTCGGTCGCGAATTGCACCACCGACAAGATAGGTGCGAACCTTGTCCCGATCCGCGATTTTCGCAATGCGCAACAGGATTTTTGTTATTGGGTCATCCGGAGGAAATAGTAGTTCTAAGAAAGCCATTCCATATCTCTATTTATCGACGGAATTTAGACATCACAGGGATTATATGCAAAGCCTGAAGTTAACGAGCACTACCCGGAAGATATATACACAAGATGTCGACTATGTGTAGGAGGATTGTGAATGTCTATATGGTGGGGCTTGTACTAGAGTAACTCTTCGGCGTGATAGGAACTGCGCACCAAAGGACCGGCCATGACCGAACGAAACCCCATTTTCAATCCCATCAATTCAATCTGCTTGAATTCATCGGGAGTGACAAAGCGATTGACGGGCAGGTGGTTTTTGGTAGGTTGCAGATACTGACCGGCAGTAAAAATGTCACAATTGACTTGACGGGCGTCTTGCATGAGATTGAGAATATCTTTTTGTGTTTCACCGAGACCGACCATGATACCGGTTTTTGTAACGGCACCACGCTCTTTGGCGTTTTTCAATACCGTCAGCGATTGTTGATAGTCTGCTTGTGGCCGGGCATTGGGATAGAGGCGCTGAATGGTTTCGAGGTTGTGTCCCAGTACGTCGGGTTTCTCCTTAAGGACCATTTCCAGGGAGACTACATCTCCGTTGAAATCGGGAATCAATACCTCTATCTTACAATCTGGATTCTGCCGGCGAATTTCTTGGATAGTTTTTGCCCAGTGATCAGCGCCGCCATCAGGTAAATCATCCCGCGTGACAGAGGTGATAACGACGTATTTGAGTCCCATGAGATTTACAGCGTTACCGACATTTTGTGGTTCGGAAGGGTCGGGGGTAGGGAGTTGGCCGTTTCCAATGGCACAGAAGCGACAATTTCGGGTACAGGTATTGCCCAGAATCATCAGTGTGGCGGTCCGGCGCCGCCAGCATTCTCCCTGGTTCGGACAGCGAGCCTCTTCACAGACGGTATGGAGATTATGTTGATGGACGATTTCCCGTAGTTCCCGGAAATCGTCATTAACGGTGTATTTTACTTTGAGCCAGGCGGGTTTTCGAACGGTCATTTTTTATCCACGAATTA
>CAZAKB010000056.1:13833-19084 GCA_964485475.1 uncultured bacterium | reverse complement strand
ACCCTGCAACTGCGTTATTTACAGACCTTGCGCGAAGTCGCTACGGAAAACAATTCCACAATCATTTTTCCGCTGCCGATCGACCTTTTCAAACCATTTATGAAACTAGCGGAATTAGCGAAACTCGAAGAAAAAACCGAGTAAGCCACACCGCATTTTAAAAAATACCCAAACTCCCCAGCCCCGGAAATATTCCGGGGCTGTTTTTTCTTAACCTTTATTCCAACAATGCTTAAATTCACACCATGGATCTATTCCAACAACGTGTCACTGAACTCCGCAAGCAAATCAACGCAGCCAACCACAGCTACTACGTTTTAGACAATCCCACAATCAGTGACGCCGCATATGACCGGCTGATACGGGAGCTCCAGAATCTGGAAGAAAATTACCCAGAACTGAAAACCCATGATTCGCCGACTCAGCGGGTTGGTGCCAGTCCCTTAATTGAATTTGGTACTATCACTCACCGGGTTCCACTGCTCAGTCTTGATAATGCCATGAATGAGGCCGAGCTAACCGAGTTTATCAAACGGGTTCAAAAAACGTTACAGGGAAAATATGTGGAATTTGTCGCCGAACCAAAAATCGATGGACTGGCGGTCGAACTCGTTTACGAAAACGGTATTTTTGTCAACGGCTCCACCCGCGGTGACGGAATTACCGGTGAAGATATTACCCAAAATCTAAAAACCATTCGCTCAATTCCATTAACATTAAAAAATGATAAAATTCTCTCTCCGAAAAGAGTAGAGGTTCGAGGCGAAGTATATATGGATCGCCGGGATTTTGAACGACTCAATGAACAGCAATTGGCCGAAGACAAACCGGCCTTTGCTAATCCCCGAAATTCCGCCGCCGGTTCTCTGCGTCAACTGGATTCCCATATCACCGCCAAACGTCCGTTGAATATCTGGTGCTATTCTCTAGGTGCCTGTGAAGGCATTTCATTTGATTCGCACTTTGAATTTCTGGAAACGCTTCCCGAGTGGGGTTTTCGCGTAAATCCACTGATTAAACTCTGCAAATCACCCGGTGAATTGCTGGAATATTATCGGCATATTGAAACAATTCGCGATTCAATATCCTACGACATCGATGGTGTGGTTTTTAAAGTGAATTCCATAGCCCAACAGGAAGAGCTGGGTATCAAATCCCGCAGTCCTCGCTGGGCCATTGCTGGAAAGTTTAAAGCTCAGCAGGAGATTACCCAAATATTAGACATCGAAGCCAGTGTCGGTCGCACCGGTGCCGTAACACCGGTTGCCCATCTTGAATCGGTGAATGTAGGCGGCGTGGTTGTTTCCAACGCTACCCTGCATAACCAAGATGAAATAGACCGGAAGGATATTCGGATAGGTGACTGGGTTGTTATTCAGCGAGCAGGTGATGTTATCCCACAGGTTGTCAAAGTTATCACGGAGCGTCGTGACGGTAGCGAGAAACCATATCACATTCCGGCCGAATGCCCGGTTTGCGATGGTCATGTGATTCGCCCGGAAGGAGAAGCCAAGCACCGCTGTCAGAACATGAATTGCCCGGCTCAACTACGGGGCAGTATTCAGCATTTCGTTTCTAGGCGAGCCATGAATATAGATGGGTTGGGTGATAAACTCATCGAACAAATGGTGGGTTCCGGGTTGATAAACAACGTCGCCGATCTCTATTTTCTAAAAACAGGGCAGATTGTCGCTCTCGAACGAATGGCTGAAAAATCCGCACAAAATGTCATCGATGCCATTGAAACCAGCCGCCACACAACTCTGGCCCGGCTGATCCATGCTCTCGGAATCCGCAATGTCGGCGAACATATGGGAAAACTACTAGGAAAACACTTCGGGAATCTGGAAAAACTTATGTCCGCATCCTTTGATGAGCTGAACAATATTGACGGAGTAGGACCAATCGTAGCCCAGTCAATTATCAATTTTTTCGCAGAAGAAAAAAACCGTCTGACAATTACCCGTTTAATTGAGGGTGGAGTTGCTATTCAGACATTTGAAGTAGAAAATACCGAATTTTTAGCATTTGCCGGAAAAACCTTCGTCTTCACCGGCACCTTGACTCAATTCACTCGCGACGTGGCTAAAGAGATGGTTGAAAAACTTGGTGCCCATTCGTCATCATCGGTAAGTAAAAAGACCGACTATGTTGTCGTCGGTGAAAATGCCGGTTCCAAAGCCGACACAGCCAGGAATCTTGGTCTTCCAATCCTCAACGAAATTGAATTTCTGGCATTAATCCAACAGTAACAGACAAAACAAATAATGCTTCGCTATTAATGAGGTGATTGTTTATGTATTATTGTTTTTATCCCATTTATCTTTGAAATCCGGGTAAAGCTCTTCAAGACATTCCGGGCAGATACCATGACTAAACACCGCATCGGAGTGATCCATGATATATTTCTCCACCCGTTCATAATAACCTTCATCATTGCGGATTTTTTTACAATTGGCACAAATCGGTATTAAGCCGGTCAGGGTTTTAATTTTCGCAAGCGCTTCTTTCTGTTCCGTAATCAATTTTTCACGCTCTTTTTCCACTACTTTACGCTCTTCGATTTCCTGAGCTAACTGATCTCTGGCTTTCACAATTATTCGGTGAGATTTCGCTTTAATCTGGTACTGAACGAAAAATCCTGCAATAATGACCGCGCCCAAAAGTATCAGTAAAATCATATAATTTCCGCGGGACTTCTGACGGGCAATTTCCAATTCATTAATCCGGACATTCTGTTCCAAACGCTGGTTTTTCTGCTCCTGCTCTTTCAAGTCATACTGGATCTGAAGCGAAGCAATACGGCTGGAAACTCTGTCGCTGAAGATACTATCTTTTACTGAAGAATAAAGATTTAAGTATTTAAACGCCGAATCCGTTTCGTGATTTTGGTAATAAATTTTTGAGATATAGTTTAAAATATCACTCTCATTGGCCCGATCAATACGAATTTGTGCAGCTTCGAGTCCCTGATTCAGATAGTATAGAGATTTTTGATCATCTCCCAGCCGGTGATAAATAAATCCCAGATATTTTAGGTTGGTCGCTCTTCCGGTGACATCTTTTATATTTTCCCGTAATTCCAGCGATTGCAGTAAATAGTCCAGCGCCACTGAATCTTTTCCCATTTCATAATAACTCTGACCAATATTGCTTAGTCCGTCAGCGATGGAAACGTCTACTCCGGTTTTTCTTCGCAGCTGCAGGGCCAAAAACTGATATTCAAGCCCTTTATCCAAATTCCCGGTCAGCCGGTACAGGTCACCTAACTGACCATAGCAAATCATAACACCACCGCTATCATGGGATACTGAAGCCAGTTCCTTATAACTAGCCAGGGACAATTCTATGTATTTCAGAGCATTTTCATAATCGTTCATCTGCTTATAGAGTAGCGAAGATGAAAAATGCAACCATGCAATTCCCTCCCGATAATTATCACTCTGATATTTTTCAAGAGCTTCAAGATAATATTTTAACGCTTCCCTATAATCACCCCACTGTCGGTAAAAATTACCGATATTGGTCAAAATTTTACCCACTTCGCGGTTATCATTCAGCGCGCGCTGGATACCCAGCGCTTCTTCCAGATATCTCTTGGCTATGACCTGTTCATTCAACAGCCAGTTAAGCAACCCAAGATGCGATAGACATTTCCCAATCCCGCTGGAATCTGCAATTGATCGGCAAATATCCAGTGATTGCTGAAGATAGACCGCTGAAGAGTCCAATTCTCCCCAAAAATACAGCTTTCTCCCGTATACAAAAAGTCCGTCACCCAAGAGCTTTGGATTCCCCAGAATCCGGGCCTCTTTAATTGCTTTTTTGTAGTAGACCGCTGCTTCCTCCCGGGATTCATTCCAAAGGATTTCTGCAATATCGATCAGTAATCGAACACGCTCCGCTGGTAAGGCTTTATCCAGTTGTCTCTGGAGTTTTTCAACATCCGAAGCACCAAAGACAGAATAGAGTAAAACTAACCAGATAACTATAAATTTTTTCATATAAATAAGGTATTATGAAGATATTTCAATTTCTATAAAAAAATAATAAATATTCTGTTGTACTATCTGTCATTTTATTTTAGTTTAAGCACTGATATTCTTTCTCATGCCCCATCAACAGGAATTTTACCAATGCTAAATAATCACCATCAAACTGGATTTGTATTTATTTTATGTCTTATTCTAGTCCTAGGTATAAATTTATCAGCAATTTCCCACCCGGATCAGCACTATATCATCACCGGTGCCGATAGTCTGCTGCGGGACGCTGAATCGATCAATAATATTTCAATCAGTGCTGATGAAAACAGTTTACAATTACCCGATTCGGTTCTGTCCGGTTATATCGTTTTACGTTCGCAACATTCCAACGAACCCTTTAACCGGGGATTACCTTCCTGGAATGGAACGGCACCAGATCAGCAATCATCCTTCAAAGTCCAAATGCGGTTCAAATATGGTACAGGCTGGTCGGACTGGCTGACCGCCGGATATTGGAAAAACAACATCTGGACCAGCTACGGCAGTACCAGTTTCGAAGACGGTTTTATCGATATTGATTACGTTAAATTGGATACTTATAAGAGTGATTGGCAGTTCAAGATCATTCTTGAACGCAAAAACATCGATTATCCGTCGCCAACCATTCGAACAGTGAGTTTTTTTGTCAGTGATACCCGGACAACAGATCAGGTTGATCATTCCGTCCTGTTAAATGATAATCCGGATGAGATTTTTATCCCAACGACTCATCTGTATCAATATTCTCTTGACCCTGAGATTGGCGGCAGTATTTGCTCGCCTACATCAGTATCTATGATTTTAATCAGCTTTGGAATCGATGTGGAGCCGGTCTCCTTTGCACGAGATACATACGATCCCTATCATAATCTTTTCGGAGTCTGGCCGCGGGTCGTTCAAAATGCTTCGGAATATGGAGTGAAAGGTTATGTGACCCAATACCGTTCCTGGGGCCAGGCCAGAGAAGTTCTGGCGAACGGCGGCCGGATTGCCATGTCCGTAGGACGTCCATTGTACGGTGGACATCTCATGATGCTGGCCGGGTTCGATGAAAACGGTAATCCGTTGGTCCACGATCCTGCAAAAAGTAACGGTTATGCTTACAAATTCAACAAAACCGACCTGGGAAAGTCCTGGTTTGACAAAGGTGGAATTTCATATACATTCTATTTGGATGACAGTATCAGTACGGCGATTGACCAATTCAATATTGATGACATCACTCT
>CAZAKB010000056.1:0-13733 GCA_964485475.1 uncultured bacterium | reverse complement strand
ACTGGATATATTGATTTTTTAATGTCGGCTTTGACTTTGTTTATGCACAGGTTCCCGGCAACCCGGGCAAAATGAGCAAATTCCTCTTTTAACCTTTAATCAAAATAGTAGAGCAGGAAGATCCTAAAATACTAGACGATCTTCCTGCTCTTATGCTCCCCACCATAAATGAGAAAGACAGGTGGATTTATTGATTTTTTGGGGCTTGCTCAACAACCTCTTCCCTCTTTCTCACTTTTGAAACCTGTTTCTTGAAAAATATCACATCAAAGTGAATTCTAATTGATTTAGCAGAATAAGTCAAGCAAAAATATTTATTGTCTAAATACACCGCCCGTTTTGATTTAGTAACCATTCAAATTCATTGCCAGATTGGATAATTCTTCCCATGTTTAAATCCTGGCTGGCTACTATAATCACCAAATTCTTCGTGTTTGATATTTACTGATTTAAACAGGGATTAAAGTAGCCGTGCCGCAATCTCGGAAATTTCGTCCGTACTCTTGTAATCATTTTCTCAATCCCGATGCCTTCCCTATCCATCGGATTCATAGTCTCCCAGTACCATTCCGGATCAATATTCAGATTGCGCCACTGAATCATATCGATTTGATAGTCCTGAATCAGTTTTTCCAGCGACTCGATCTCTTCCGGTTGATCGATAAATCCGGGAAAGACAAAGAGATTCAGCGAAACAAATCCATACCTGGATTTCATGGCATAAATGGATTTTAAAACATCTTTATAGGTGTATCCTTTTGGTCTGAAATAGCGATCATAATAGATCTTCCGGGTCGAGTTCAGCGACACCCGCATACTGTCTAATCCGGCATCCTTTAACTTTGTAACAATTTCCGGACGACTGGCATTGGTATTCAGATTTATCGTTCCGCGTGAAGTCTTTTGTCGGATGCCTTTGACTGTATCGATCAATAACTGGGCGTTCATCAGCGGTTCACCTTCACAGCCTTGTCCGAAGCTGACCACCGGTTCAGGGGCCGTTTCCAGATGATCAATCGCGATCTCTATTATCTCCTCCGCTGTGGGTGTAAACTCGATCCTGAATTGAGCACTGCAAACACCGGTATCCTCCTGCAGAGAGATACACCCGAGGCAGTTGGAATTACAGACCCGGGATGTCGGCAAAGGCATTTCCCAGCGATTCAGCAAATAATTCAGCGCGGCCGGGCAACTATATGTCATGGCACAATTATTCACCAGGTGATTAACAAGGCGGTTTTGAGGATATTTTTGTAATATCTGATCAGCGGCTTGATCAATTCTATCTTGGTTGAATTGAGATGGATCCTGACGTATACTATCATCGATACGAATGGCCGGGACATAGAAATTCCCCTCGTACCAGCCGACAGCAGAATAGGCGTAGAGTGGTAAAATCGGAGCTTCATTCAGCCGCTCATAAGCCACATGATAACAGATCGTATAAGCTGGCGCAACAAACGCAGCGACAGCAACAAGGGTTTCATTCTCATCGGAATCCAAAGTAATCACCTCTTCGGCATCCGGGTTTTTTCCAATCGGCAGACGACCGGTCAATTCCATCAATTGACTGCCCTCCGGTAACGGTATCCAGGCTTCAGGTGGAATATCAACCAGCTGCTCACCGCTAACTCCAATCGCCAGCAAACTATCGTGATTAAACACCTGTCCGGCACCATCGCTGTAAACGAGCAACGGTTTAATTATATTATTCATTGATATCCCTGTCTGTCAAGGTATTGTGTCCGTTACGGCTTATATTGGTGGCCACATTCATTTCAAAACCGATAATCAATGAAATTGAAATGAGGTACAACCAGAGCAACACGACCATTAAGGTCCCAATAGAACCATAAAGTTTATTATATTGACCAAAATGATTTACATAAGAGCTGAAAACCAGGGCGGAAATGATAACCATGAGGGTGGCCATCGCTGAACCCCATGATAAAAACCGCCAGCCGGTTTTTTTTGCCGGAGCCAGATAATAGAGAAAAGAAACCGCAAAGAACACCAAACTTGTAACAATCAACCAACGGCCAACTAATAAAATGTAATAGGTAATATTCACTTGGATTATCTGTATTTTCACCAGGTAATTGATACCGATTTTGCTGAAAATAATCAGACCTACTGACAATAAAAGCATCACCGAAATCAAGGCCACCAGAATGATAGACACCATCCTTTGAGTCAGCCATGTGCGGGTTTCAAAGCTGTGTTGTGAAATATTGAATGCTGAAATCAAGGCATGGATTCCGTTGCTGGAAAAAATAATTGTTGCCATGAACATAATCAGCAGCAGTACACCGCTTTTTTGTGTGACAACATCAATAATCGTTGATTCTAAAACCCGATAAACACTTTCAGGAATAAAATCATAAATCATTGCCAACAATTCCGGCTGAAAGTTTTCTATCGGAACAAAGGGAATCAACGTAAATAAAAAAATCACACTTGGAATCAATGCTAAAAATAAATCGTAAGCGGCTGCCGAGGCCCGTGTTACCAAAGATCCTTTGGTAAAACCCATAAAAAACAACCGCATGACATCAGAAAATGTGGATTTATTTTCAGAAGTTATTGATTGATTCGACATTGCGGATAAAACTTACGAAAATATGATCCGATAAAAAAATTATTCGACAAATCTATTTCAAAATAGTCATCTTTTATGAAATACTATGTCCCTGGCTGTACGCATTATCGGTTGACTTTTCCAGAACATTATAAATGTGGGAATACTGGAAACCGCTTATTAGATATTCATTCGAATAAAAAGCACCGAATATTATTATGTTTCGTTCAATAGATTGAAATAGCATAAGTAGCAATTATCAATTTTCTCTAATCCAGATGTCTCTGAGTTGAAGTGTAACATTTTCAGGAATCCCCAATGTTAACGTATGTTCGCCCAATTCCAGATGTTCAACGGTAAAGGATTGTTGGATAAAATCATTCCAGCCGACGCAATTTTTCAGTGAAATATCTCTCCTGTTTTTCTTATCAACCGCCACATTTACCCGGTATTCAGAGGATAGTCCCGCCAGATAAATACTAAAATCGTAGCGTCCTGGTTTTTCAATCTCAAAATCCCACCAGAGTTTTTCTCTCGCTTCGGCCTGATAATACCATTGTGTCTGAGCATATTCATAATGGACGTCCAGGCGATTTCGATCAATCCCTTTAGCGTCATAGGGATACAGTACAATAATGTCTCCCGGCGTAAATCGTCTTTCCCAGAGTGTTTCATATCGTGCAGCCATCTCGCTATGAACGGGTAGTGGTTCCGCTTTGATTTCACAGGCATATTTATCCAGCATTGTCCGTAAGTTCCCGATTCCCATCGACACTTCCGGCTGAAATTCATTACCATAAACATACATTACTAATTCCTTAAACATATACCGTGTGGCCGCTGACCAATCGAAACTCTGGGTCAAATTCAACGTACAAATTAATATTTTTCCCTTGCCAACCTGCAACTCCGCTATATATCCCTTGCTACGGCCGCGATAATAGTTATCAATGGTTCGGATAATCGGTTTCGTACCGTCAGGAAAATCTGCCAAACGCAGGGATTTGGCCCTGTAAATCATGGGCCAGAAATGTAAATCACAAAACCCGTCGTGGGGAAAATTTTTCAACGCCGGATGAGAGTTGACAATCGTTCCACTGTTTCCAAAACGCTTGGGGTGGTTGCTGCATATCGTTAACCAGTTCGTTAGTTTCTCATCCAATTGAGGAAAAACTGGTGGCGATTGTTGTTCAGGGACAATGCGCGTAATATGCAATCCAAAAATGCCCATCTCCTCCGGCCAGGGCCAGGTTTTGTCAGAAAGAAAAAAGATTCTGCCGCCACGATCCAGAAACTCATAAAAGGATTCCTGCCAGCTATCGGTCAAGATAACACAGGCGTCACTATTGTCTGAAGTCCAGATTGTATCCGTGAAATAACGAAACTCAGGGTAGGTATCATGGTAAATTTCAAATCTTTGTTGAGGATCCCATATCACTGTACTATTCTGGATAGTATCGGAAATACTATAACCGGGAAATGCCCAGAATGACCATCTATTTTGGATCAGGGGCATGGTTCCCGGAATTACCGCAGACAGAGTCAATTTTACTGCACCGGTGAGCATTGGAATCGGAACAGTCAGTTCTCCAATCGTGCTTACATCAACGGCACCAACACTGATATTTCTGAATTGTCCTTCTGCAATTAATGCCGTCCCGCAATGCAGTTGCCATCTACATCGCGGTTTACGAAACGTATTCGTCCCGTGATGTGATAGTTGCAGTAATGCCTTCAATGTATCCCCAAATTCAAAAGACCGTTCTTGCCAGGTACAGAGCAAAACTGTCTCACCATTCGTCTGTAAAAATTCCGCCGCACTGATATTTTTCGGATCGGCAAAATCATCCACTACACCGGACACGTAATTCCCGCAGTCTGTAAAACGCAACATGCTATAGCCATCTAATTCTGAAAATTTTCGGGCCTCCTCCAGCAACTCTTTTCGACAGAGTACCTGAATCATTTCCGTATTGCCGACATACAGGGGCAGCAGATGGTCCAGTCTATGTTTTCGGGCATTTTTCATCGTTGTATCAATCCATGCCGGAATCGAATCGTACTTACTGATTAATGCAGGATTTGGGTAAGACGCTACCAATGGATATTCATGAGCAACAATGGGGAATTCATCGCTGCGTCCTTTTCGATTACCCCGCAAATATACATTAAACGCCTCCCGGGCAAATTCTGCCACATGTTCATATTCGCCAATCGGCCTCTCGATCAGATCGTATTTGCCATAGTCGTCATTATAGGGATTGCTACCCGAGCGGTTCAGCACCAGCGTCGAAGGATCCATCGCCTTGGCAAGATCATATAAACTGTCTAACACCTGGATCAGCCCCGGATCGTTGCGATACATCTCATTCCCACAGCTATAAATAAATGTTGAGGGATGCCGTCTGCCCATTTCAATCATATCAATCCATCTGGACCGCCACTCCTGAAAGCTGTTGGAAACAACATTGTCACCGATCTTTTTCCCGCCAATCTCCATTTGTACAAAAATACCTACTTCATCGGCAATAGTCATATACTCATCCGTAGGAATATGAGAATGATGGCGCACTGCATTAAATCCATATCGTTTGGCCTGGGTCAGGCGCTTTCGAATTTGCTCTATTGTCAAATCATCACTGCCGCAACCACCCTCTCCAGCATAGGATCGCATATAAAAAGGCCTGTTATTAACAAAAAACTTCCCATCGCGAGTTTCTAAACTGCGGATTCCAAACCGTCGGCTCGCCGACGCAATGGTTTCACCATTATTATTATGAAATGATAAATGAATAAAATACAGGCTCGGGCTGTTCGGTTGCCATGTCTGAATATGGCGAATTGGTAACGTAATTTGATCGTGGCTTCCAATCTTACCCAGGCGATAACGCTTCTTTTTACCATCCGGAAAAACCAAAACGGCACGTACTTTCTTCCCAGCCAACGACATGTTCGATTTGAAATCAGGTGATATGTGGATACAAATTTCTTTTTCGATAAAATCTGTCTGAATCCAGTCAATAACGAGTGCGTAACCGCCGGAATCAATGTCCCGATCGCATCTGGTAAATATCAATCCTAGAAACACTATCAGTATACCAATCGAAACAGATTTTATGTACATCTACCTTCCCTTTTTAAACGATTTAATTTCACGATCAGTTCAGCAGCAGAACGATTTGACTTATTTTTAACTCAGGGTTCCGATGAAGAGTTTTACCCATTTTGGATCATGTTAATACTGACATTCATTTCAAACCGATGATCAAGAAAGCTATTTCAAAATGGTCATCTTTTTATGAAAAACCTTGTCACCAATAATTACCTGATATATGTAGAGTCCAGTAGAGATTGGTTTACCGACTTTATTCCGGCCATTCCAGACAACCGAATAAAATCCGGGCAATTGCTGTTTATTGACCAGCGTCGCGACTTCCTGGCCGAGAATATTGTAGACTTTGACAGATACATCAAAAGGTATTAACTGTTCAAAAGCCTCATCAAAAGTTACAAAACCGCCGGCGCCAATCGTGTACCGGATCGTGGTCTGTGAATTAAAAGGATTAGGATAGTTTTGCATAATACTGATCTGTTCCGGTAAAACCACCGCCGGATTATTGGAATCCACCCGAATCTGGTAAATCCCCGGTTTGGCAGAATAGGTCCAATAAGTTCCTTTTTCAAGGCTGGTATAGGTTGTCAGATAATGCCAATCATTATTTTCCCATTTATAGATTCCCAAATCGGCGGCATACTGCTGTAAAAACAGCATCCGGTCCAGGCTGAATATGATTCGGGCATTGTCATTTAGCTTTTTAATCGGAATCCGGAAATCAAATTCATCGGATACCGGGAAATCATCGTCGAATAGTAATCCTTTGGCCAATGCCAATGTATCCACACGAATTGCTGATTTATAGGGAACGAAGATGGCGCATAAATCCATCGGAACCGCGTTTGCGGCAAACAGAAAAGACATGATACTGTCAGGATCCGTCAAAGCTCCGCCGGTTTCGCGGCTGATTTTTGAAACACCGATTTTATAGGAATAATCGCCAATATTACCGGCTCTGTCGGTTCCATTGATATATATCTGGACAATGCCAGATTTTTCAATCTGATAGCTGGCATTATAATAAACCGAGCTGTCGGCATCCAATTGTTGCTGGACATGTAAGGTATCTCCATCTGTGATAATGAAGGCATTTGCACCCAGCAATTCAGACGGAAAAACATCAATCTCAACATATCTGCTGGCCAGCTGGTTCTGGAAAATGGCCAGTTCGAAGGATGGCCGCGTGGTATCTGTCACTGTTATTTCAATATATTGACTGTCGCTGCCGCCCATTGGATCGGTTACAATCGCCATGATAGAATCAATGCCAAACCAATCCACATCAGACCAGAATTTGACATTCCGACTTGAATCTGTATAGCCGAAATAGACCGATTCCCCGGCAATAAACTGCCAGATAAGCGACTGATCGCTGTGGTCCGTATCGCTGACATAAGTATCCAGCCGATAATTGATCGTATCTTTTTGATCGAACGTAATGGCAAACAGGCTGGAATCAATTTGAGGGGGATCGTTGATCGGTACAATTGCAATATCCAGACTTGAGGTATCCGATAATCCTTCTAAATCCGTAACAATAACGGTCAAGACCGCCGAACCGTTGAAATTGATCCCGCCATACAGTGTTATTTGATTCTGCATTGTATCATAGTTAAGTGATATAGGACCATTCATTTCAAAAGACCATTGCAACGTATCATCACTGTCTTCCACATCGTAGACTAAGCTATCCCATTGCGATAAAGATAATACAAAGAGACTATCTTCCTGAAATGTGATCGCTGGCAGACTGTCAAGTACCGGTTTGTCATTGATAGATTCTATGGCAATATTCACATTGATACTATCGACTGAATCCCCATCGCTGACAAAAAACCTGAATATCTGAAAATCCGTATAATAGTTCGGTGTTCCTGAAATAGAGGCAATATGAGTCAATGCATCAATGACGATCCGGATACTGTCCTCAAACACTGCTTCCTCAGCCGGTGGAAATTCATTCCACAAAGATTTCGTTTCCGAAACAAACAAAAACTCATTTTTCATTGATGATTTAATCGAAACCGGGATTGAAGTACTCGATTGACCTTTACCATCCGGAGAAATCCGCCGTACCGTAAACATCAAATCGGCATCAAGAGTTTCTATATCCTCAACATAATCGTTTAATTCGATAAAAATAGTATCGTCTTCCAGAACCGTCAGGTCCTCAACGAGACTGAATACCGGTGAATCATTTATTGACTGAAAATGGACGATCACATCAGTAGTATCTGACAATAGTTCCTCGTCCGTCGCGATAATAAGCAACGTATCATTGCCAAACCAATTTGTCAACGGTGAAATACGTAACAGTGAATCGATAATCATAGCTGACGTAAAATCACCATTCACAACACTCCATGTCAGGCTTGTATCGTGATCATCCACATCGGTAACAAATTCAAACCAATTTGACAATATTACCGAAATGGTGGAATCTTCATCAGCGTTCAGTTCCGGTAAAAGCGCCAATACTGGTGGATCATTGGCCGGCGTCACCTGAACCGTCGTAACGACCGAATCCCAACCAAAATCGCTGCTCACCGTACTGTCATTGACAATAAAGCGGAAATCAAAGCCATCGATAAAAAAGTTCGGCTGAGCGTAAAACGTTGCTACGTTTGTTGTGGAATCAATGTCAATGCTGATGCTGTCACCATTGGAATTCACCAGCAGTGTACGATACGGATTGATTGAATAGGACTTGAACGGTATGATTTCTGATAATTTATCTGCACCACTACTCTTTTTGCTATCCACCAGCTCAACCGACCAATTCATCTCGAGATCACCGTGATCCACATCGGAAACATAATCGTTCAGGTTCAGCGTGGTTGTATCGTCTTCGGTGAAGGAAATTAAAGCCGGGAAGCCTGCATCGATCACTGGCGCATCATTCACTGGTGAAACAAAAATAACCAAGTCTGTGGTATCAGTCAATTCACCATCAGATACCACAATTTTGGCGGTGTCCGGCCCAAACCAGTCCTGCGGGCTAAATATTGTCAGAGTATCATTACTGATCACTGCAGAAACAGTACTAAAGGAAATGACTTCCCAACTCAGTGTCGAATCGGGATTATCAATATCTGCCACTTTATCAAACCAGGCCGAGAAAACAATCGTCAGAGAAGTATCCTCGGGAAATCCATAATCTTCCAAAACAGACAAAACCGGCTTATCGTTGACATTTTCCACAAAAAGATCAAAAGTGTCCAAATCCGATCCGCCAGCCCCATCTGTAATCCTGTATATTATCTCGTATGTCTGATCTCTGTCGTCATTAGTCGGCGTCCAGTACATCATCCCGATATCACCTTCAAAAAACATTCCTGTCGGGAATTCTTCCAATCTGAAACTTGCCGAATCACCCACATCCACATCTTCGTAACGGATGGTATAAGTGAACAGTTCATCCTCTTTGGCAATCGTATCGGCTTGAGCGATCAATACTGGTGCGTCGTTGGTATTATTGATATGCAAATTGAATTTCAATGAATCCGATGTCCGGGCTTTATCGTATACCCAAAGTTCAAAACTGGCATCCCCTACATCGGCATTTAGTGGCATCCAGCTGACAATCCCTGCGCCGCTATCAATTTGCATCCCGGAAGGGAATTCTAACAATTCGAACGAAAGGGTATCACCATAAACCGAATCGATATCCATAGCCGCGAACCGGAATGTCCAGGGGCTGTCCTCATCAATCGTATCGGCAACTGTCGTCGTTGTTAAAATTGGCGCATCATTGGCATTTTCCACAATCACATGAATAAGCTGGTCAACGACCGACCCGTTATGATCATTGAATCGGATTGTAATTGTCGATGTGTCAATGTCATCATTCGTCGGTGTTCCTGTAATCACTCCGGTTGTATCGTCACCTGTCAACCAGGCTGGCAAGCCCGTAAATGAGTAGACCGCATTGCCCTGAGATTCATCGTCAGTATTCGCGTCGTAAGTGAACAATTCGTCTTCCGTGGCAATGCTATCCGTAATCGTCGCAGTAAATTGGGTCGGATTATTTGTTACTGATATAGTGACTGTTTTCGTCTTGACACCGCCATTACCATCGTCCACTTTGATAATCATTCCAACGGAATTCTCAACATGCTGATTCAGTGGCGTTCCGGAAAATATACCGGTTGATGCATTGAGAATCACCCAATCCGGAACTGTATTTGTAAAGCTATATGCTGTAGTTCCCTGACCTTCGTCATCGCTATTCACATCAAATGAGAATATATCATCTTCGGTAATTGTCGTATCGGTAAAGATATTGGTAAAACTTGGTCCCTTGTTTGTAATTGCCAACGAATATCCGAGTGTATCAAATCCGTCATTACCGTCATTGACCATGATTTGAACTGTATCGCCGACAGTTACATGCTGATTCAATGGCGTTCCCGTAAACAATCCGGTACTAGGATTGAGAGTCAACCAGCTGGGCTTTTGAAGTGCCGTGTAAATCATTGCCCCCTGGCCCTCATCACTGCAACTCACATCAAGAGAGTAGAGAATATCTTCCTGTCCCGAGATCACAGGGATTGTCGTAATGATTGGTTTTGAATTCGTGACACTAATGACATAATCCAGTGTATTAGTGCCACCATTACCATCACTTACTTTGACGGAAACCGTATTATCTCCGACATGATTGTTCAGCGCCGTGCCGCTGATTTTTCCGGTACTGTTGTTAATCAACAACCAGCCGGGATTAGTCAATAATTGAAACGTGTTTGTTCCTGAATTGTCACTCAAGGTACAACTATATTCATAGAGACTGTCTTCTTCGGTAATCGCTAAAGGCGTTCCCATAAATGCAGGCGCAATATTCTGGACGGTAATATCAAACGTCAATGAAGCAAACCCACTAAATGCGTCGGTAGCACGAATTGAAATTGTATGAATACCAATGTCATCATTTCCGGGAGTACCATTGAGTACCCCGCTACTGCTATTCAGGTTTAACCAGGCTGGCAATGGTACCAGCGCGGAATACGTGACACCACCTGCAGATTCATCATCACAATTCAAATTAATGATTACCGCTTCTGCTTCACTGACAATGGTATCCGCCTGGGCCGTAAAAACCGGAGCCACATTCGCAACATTGACCGGAACATTCAAGGTGTCTTTCCCACCATTTCCATCGGAAAACTCCACGTAAACCGAATCACTGCTGTTGACATAACTATTATCCGGCGTCCCTTTAATGAGCCCAGTCGAAGAGTTTGTCAATGTCATCCAAGCCGGCAAATGAATTACCAAATAGCTTGTTAATCCTTCCCCTTCGTCATCTACGGACAAATCGGCACTGAATTCTATATCTTCAGTAGCATCAAAAGATACATCCGCTGTTAAAAAATTCGGCTTTGCATTGACAATGGCAATACTCCAGGTCTGGTTCACGACATACCCCGTTGTATCTTCCACACTTGCTTTTACCGATACTGAAGAAGCGCCGTAATTATTATCCGGAGTCCAGCGAATAAGTCCGGTGCCGGTGTCAATTGTCATTCCTTCCGGAAATGTCACCAACCGATAAATAATCGGATCACCATCCTGGTCAGTAGCATTCAGATCGTAAATGTACAGCACATCTTCAGTTGCAGTGGTAATCGCTGTAGATGTAATGATCGGCGGATCATTAGTATTATCTACGTTGATCGTGTACATCTGATCATCGGTGCCGCCATGTCCGTCATTTACTCTTACAGTAAATGTTGATGTTCCAACAGCATCGTTATCTGGTGTACCCGTGATCAACCCTGATGAGGCGTTAATTGACATCCAAGCGGGGTGAGCGCCAACAAAAGAATAACTGCATAAATCATCTTCATCGGTACTTTCCAGATCGACGTCAAAAGGTGAATCTTCTGTTGCTGAAAATGGCCCGGCGGCAATCATAGCCGGCTGACTGTTCTGCACCCGGATATAGACTTTGGCAGTGTCGGTGGCATTGCCGTCATCAAATACGATCCGGAAGTAATCCAAACCGACGTCCTTATTGACCGGCTCCAATTCAACAATTCCGGTAGTACTATTGGATAATGACACCCAATCCGGATTTGATAAACTCGTTACACGGTAAATCACACCATCCCCGAGACCTTCATCATTGGCCGTGAAATTTGTCGTATAACTGGAATCTTCCCAGATATAAAATGTATCCAAAATCGCCGTCACAGTTCCCGAAGGTTCAAAATCCCCAGCAAATAAAGGAACAATCGTCGGAGCTGTATTGATCACATTTAATGTATAATTCGACGTCACCGAAACATTAGATAGATCGGTGGCTTTCACCGTGATGGAATTAGAGCCAACATGGCTGTTGTTCGGTGTCCAGCGGATCACTCCGGTACCGCTGCCGATCGTCATTCCTGAGGGTGGACTAACCAGGGAATATGTTATGGCATCCCCGTTATCCAAATCCGCATCGCTGACTGATACAGTGACCGAATAGAGGTCATCTTCATTAATTGACACTATTCCGCTCGGGACCGACGTCCAAACCGGACTATTGTTTACATTAGTGACACTGTAAGTAAATTCTTTTTGAGTGATTCCTGCATTACCATCATCAACTTTAACGGTAAAAACACCGTCATTTATGACATCGTCATCCGCCGGTGTTCCGGTCAACAACCCGGTATTAGCATCGATATTCAGCCAGCCCGGTTTTCCACTGACAAAATTCCAGGTAATCGTTCCGTCATTATCATCACTACTTTCCAGTTGCTGCGAAAAAGCGATTCCCTCTGTGGCTGAAAATGGACCATTGGTTAATATATCGGGAACAACATTTTCCACCCGGAGATAAACGGTAATCGTATCACGTGATCCAATCTGGTCACGGAAATATACCCGAAAAGAATTCAGCCCAACATCACCATTGGTTGGAGACAATGTTACAATACCGGTTGTTGAATTCGTTAATGAAATCCAATCCGGGTTGGAAAAATCATCAAAACTGTAAATGCTCGATGCTCCAACATTTTCATCGTGGGATGAAAGATTGAGAGTATAGTTGGTATCCTCTTTAATATAAAAGGTGTCAACCGTTGCTGTCACCGCAGCGGACGGTGAAAAATCACCGACAACCAGCGCCGTAATTGCTGAAGCAACATTGGTAACCTGCAAAGTATAACTTTGAGAAACAAATCCACCGGAAAGATCGGTGGCTTTTACTGTAATTGTATGGGTGCCAACAAAAGAGTTATCCGGAGTCCAACTGATCACTCCGGAAGATGAATTTATCGTCATTCCGGTCGGTTTTACGGTCAGACTATAGGCAAGGATATCGCCAACATCGGAATCCGTTGCATCTATATCCGTTGAATAAACTGCATCTTCTGCCGTCGTAACAATACCGACAGGTATCACTGAAAAAACCGGATTGTTGTTGACATTGATAACACTATAATCATACGGTTTTTCAGTGTTACCGTCATTGCCATCATTGACTTTAATGACAAAACTGGCATCTGTCACCACATCACTATTGGCAGGCGTCCCTGATAATAGACCGGTGGATGCATTAATCTCCAGCCATCCAGGTTTACCGCTTTTAAAACTCCATGTAATTATTCCATCATTATCGTCGCTGCTCTCAAGTAACTGAGAAAATTCAATCCCTTCCGTAGCAGTAAAAGGGCCATCAGTTATGATTTCAGGGACAACATTTTCAACCCGCAAGTACACGGTAATTGTATCCCGGGAACCGGGTTGATCCCGGAAATACACTTGAAAGGAATCCAACCCCACATCGCCATTGGTTGGTGTCAGTGTCACAATACCGGTCGTTGAATTCGTCAAAGAAATCCAATCCGGGTTGGGAAAATCGTCAAAACTGTATATACTTGAAGTACCAACACCTTCATCAGGTGTAGATAAATTAAGCGTGTAAGTGGTATCTTCCTTGATGTAGAAAGTATCAACAGTGGCAACAACAGCAGCGGAAGGTGTAAAATTCCCGACAACCGGCACTGTTATCGGCGATGCCACATTGGTGATCTGCAACGTATAGGTCTGTGT
>CAZAKB010000055.1:0-19131 GCA_964485475.1 uncultured bacterium | reverse complement strand
AAATACTTTTTTTATAAGTGACTCCAAACTGGTCAATGACATGATCATTATCCACAGGTTTATCATTCAGCAAATCAAAAGTGGTGATCCCATCTATTCCGTAATATTCGTGAAATGCGAAGAAGGCATCAAGCAATCCCATCAATTCCTGCTCATTCATTTCATAAATCGAATTTTTTTCCGGGAGATTTGTCGGGCGATCCATCAATCGGGCAATTCCCTGGATAGTGACTTCATTGATTGCATGAATATAGAGTGGGACTCTGTCAGGTTTTTTGCCATCCAAACAGGCTAATATTCTTTCCTTCCCGGTCATATTATCCTCCAAGTTCTAATATGCTAATCACGATTGGCAATGTTGTTTTATTCCAATAAATGTGTCAACTGTTTCTGTTCTAAATAAACGTTTAATTTTTGCTGGTCTTCGTCAGGTAACCGGTCAAATATAACCGTTGGTAAAATATGCATGTGTTGGTTTGGTTCGGCGATTCGCCATCCCCAGGTTGTATTTTTCAATATAAAAGGAACAGTTTTTTCCTCCGGTTCGAAAATTAGATAAGGCCCCTTCATATTTTGACCAATCCGTGCGATAATGTGATAGGTTACATTGAATCTCGATTGGACAGAATCAACTTGAATGGTGCTTGTTTTATATCCGGATATTAGGGTCGCCGAATCCCACCCCGGTTGCATAGTGTGCAGCATTGAACTGTTTTTCCAGGGATTGCTCCGCATAAAATCACCGGCAGCATCGCGTTTCAGATATTCCTCAACCAGTTTTACCGGATCGGGATGATGAAATTCTTTGACTGGTCCAGTGTAATTATACTCGTCCCAATCCTCTTTGGTCATGGGTGTAAATCGAATAGCGGTACCGCCGCCAGGCGCCATAATTATATTTAGACTATTACGACTGGATAGGGGAGTATTTTGATGAATTTTGATTGCCAGGGGATTACTTTTCCAATCTGCATCTGCAGCATCCTCGTAGATTTCGGCTATGTAGGCTTTTCCTGAATCCAGAAAGTCCAGTTTAATTTTCAACACCCGTTCTTTTCCATTGGTAATGCTACCGAGAAACCAATCATCGGAATTGCGATCTTTGCGGACAATTGTCAGGTATTCACCGATTTTGGCATTTAGAACCCTTGTTTCTTTCCAATCAACCGGAACATCTCGGATGAATTGAAACGCTTCCAATTGCTTCTCATAATTTTCAGGAAGATCGGCGGCCATATGCAACGGGCTGTAGATGATGACATAATAGGCCAGCATTTTTGCCAAGGTCGCATTGACCCGGTTATTTGGCTTGTACTCTTCATAAAACAGATCCACGATGCCCGGTGTAAAGTCCATTGGGCCGCTCAACAGGCGGGTGAAGGGGAGAATGGTCATATAATCCGGTGGATTGCCGCCATCAGGGCTCCAGGCGTCGTATTCCATCCCCCGGGCGCCTTCACGGGTCATCATATTCGGCCATGTCCGCCGGATACCGGTGTCTTTGATTGGTTCATGAACATCCAGCATAATGTGGTACTTAGCGGCAGTTTCGACGACTTTTCGATAATGCCTCACCATGTATTGTCCATGGTGCCATTCTTTCTGGAGATCGCCGTTTTCATCGATCCGTTTAATGGTTTGTCCGTGCCCGACATAGCCGGTTTTTACTGTATTGATGCCGTATTTATTGCAGAACTTAAAGGCATCTTCCATCTGTTTTTCATAATTCAATGCGTCAGCGCCGGTTTCATGATGACCGATTATTCTGACACCTTTTGAAGCGGCATATTGAGTAACTTGGTCGATATCATAATCAGGATGTGGTTTGGTAAAGTTAAAAATACTGCCGTTTTGAATCCAATCGCCGTCCCAATCGACATTCCAGCCTTCAACTAAAACGCCGTCAAAGCCGTATTTCGCGGCGAAGTCGATATATTTCTTTGTATTTTTCGTAGTTGCACCGTGTTTTTCACCGGAGCCCCAGGTCGATTTATCCAGGTGCATTTCCCACCAGATGCCCACGTATTTCTGTGGCTTGATCCAGGAAGTGTCCTTAATTTTGCTGGGTTCATTCAGATTCAGGATCAAATATGAGGTGATGAGATCTCCCGGTTTTTCGGCGATCTGAATTGTTCGCCAGGGAGTTTGCATCGGGATTGATGCCTTGACCTTCGTTCCATCGGACCAGGGGTACAGATCGCAGGTCAGTTTGGTTCCTTCAACTCTGGCCAATGCCATACTGGAATAATCCGTAAGATTGGCTTCATGAAGTGATAAATACAGATCGTCATCGGTTTTGAGTGTAAAAGGAGTATGCACGGTATCGATTTCGCTGAGTTTTGTCTCATTGAATAAAAACTCATAACGATTACCCTGATATGCGCCAATCCACCAGCAGTCATGATCGGCTGTGAAATTGAATTCCGTCAATTCATCGGTGATCTGAAAGTCCTTCAGATTTTCCTGTCTGGGAAGCTCATAGCGGAAGCCTAAACCGTCATCGAAAACCCGGAAAATAATGTTCATTTGTCGATGTTGTTTGTTGTTTTCCTGTAAGGATATGATCATTTCATTGTAATGATTGCGAATGTCCTTTACCTCACCCCAGGGCTGGGTCCATGTTTCATCAAAACTGTTGTATTCGGTATCAATAATTTCGAAATTATTTTCCAGTGGCGTTGTATCTCTGAATCGGAATCCCAGCCGCGAATCTGATAATATCGCTGTTGAATTATACTGAACTGAATAATGGGGAGCACCGGAAATCAGTTTGAATTGGATCGTGATTTTACCGCCCGGAGAACGAACAATTTGATCAGTTTTGCTTCCGCAACCAAGCAGAAGAAATGCAAACAGTAAGGGGATGATAAGTGTAGGTATTTTCATAATGTGTGCCTTGTTTGGGATAAATTTCAACTGATCGTTTCAATAGGTTTTTCAACAATGCAAAATATTAGAAAGTCTGCAATTGAATTCTATTACAGAATCACATAACAGAATTATTGCATAGGATTTCCAGAATACCGGATAGCGGTGTTCAAAAAGAAAGAGGGGGGCTTTATTCTTTCCGAAATTCTGGTTAATAATGATGAACAGTTTGAGGAGCGGATGATCGTCACGTTTGTGATTGATACATGCAATACAAAACCAGATACGTAGTTCCGTGATGATCATTAATATTCTGGGATCGGCAAAAGTGTTGTTTTCGAAATCACCGACAGTGTCGAATTTGATAACATGAGGCAATAGAAAAACCTCTTTCGCTTATATAATATCCCGGTCATGGAAAGTCTAATTGCCTGGAATTATTTACTCATTTTTAGCGTTTTTGTCTTTTTTTTCTTTTCTTTTTTCTTTAATGCTTTTTTGTGGTTTTTTCTTCTCTTCCGAACTTCTTTTGTCTTTACCTTTTGCCATAAAATGCCTCCAATCTAATTATGTTAATATAATAACTTCAAAAAATATAACCAAGTGTATGCAATCGAATTATCTTTCCTCTGTCTTTGGTCTTATCACTTCAAGGTGATTCAGGGGAACCCAGCCACAGCTGCCATCGGATTTCTCTGCCAATTACGACCTGCTCACCTTTTTTAAAGGAGATGGAGTCCGGGTACGGAGACTGATAGGATTTTACAACGCGATAGAGTATGGTTTTCATCGGGTTTATTTTACATACGAATGATTTATTTTTCAAGAACTGGTTTCTGATTTCCGGAAAAACTTGTATATTTCCTTCAATGAAAAAACCATCAAATAGTCAGGAGGGAGTGTTTATGGAAATCAAAACACGACGGGATTTTATCAAAACCCTTGGGGTTGGCGTTGCGGCAGCGTCGTTGCCGTCATGGATTTACTCCTGTGCGTTGGGGAAAAAGAAACCGAATATCCTTTTTATAATGAGTGATGATCACGCCGCTCATGCTATTAGTTGCTACGGCAGTCAGGTCAATCAAACACCCCGTTTGGACAAGCTTGCCAGCGAAGGAATGCGTTTCGATAACTGTTTCTGCACCAATGGTATCTGCGCGCCCAGCCGGGCATCTATTCTGACCGGCAAGTATAGTCATATGAATGGCATGCTGGACAACAAACTGGAATTTGATGGCAGGCAACAGACGCTACCTAAATTGTTAAAACCGGCAGGTTATCAGACGGCGATGATCGGCAAATGGCATCTAAAAAGCGAACCGACGGGGTTTGATTATTATAAAGTCGTACCCGGACAAGGGAAATATTTCGATCCATTGTTTCAGACAAAAAACAGCTGGCCTGAAACGATCGAGGAAAAAGGGTATGTGACCGATATTATTACTGATGAAGCAATCCGGTTTATGCAAACTACTGATCCCGAAAAACCCTTTTTACTGATGTGTCACCATAAAGCGCCCCATCGTCCCTGGCAGCCCGATCCGAAACACTGGGAGCAATTCAAAGACCGGGAAATTCCAGAGCCACCGACATTGTTTGATGATTATAAAGGAAAAGCTGAGGCCGTTCTGAATGCCGAAATGACACTGGAACGGCACATGCATCCGCTGGATACCGGTGGATTGATTGCTCCGGAAAATCTGAAAGGTGATGACCTGATCCGCTGGCGATATCAGCATTATATGCGGAATTACCTGGCCTGCATTGCCTCGATTGATGACAATATCGGGAGAATTCTGGATTTTCTGAAAACAAGTGGACTTGAGGAAAATACAATCGTTATTTATACCTCTGATCAGGGTTTTTTCCTGGGCGATCACGGTTGGTTTGACAAGCGTTTCATGTATGAAGAATCACTCAGAATGCCATTGATTATTCGGTATCCGGGAGTCGTTCCGAAGGGACAGGTGAGCGAGGACATGGTTTTGAATGTGGATTTTGCGCCGACATTTCTGGATTTTGCCGGTGCCGCAATTCCGAATGACATTCAGGGTGAAAACTTCCGAAAAATTCTAAAGGGTCGGACACCGAAGAACTGGCGACAGTCTGCCTACTATCATTATTATGAATACCCGGCCTGGCATATGGTTGATGCTCATTACGGTATCCGAACGGATCGGTATAAACTGATCCATTACTACGGCTATACCGACGAATGGGAATTATTCGACCTGCTGAAAGATCCCAGGGAAATGAACAATATCTACAATTTACCGGAATACCAGGACATTATTAAAACATTGAAAGAGAATCTCTATCAGCTCCAGGCACATTATAAGGTGAAAAAACCGGTCCCCAAACAGATTGAAAGATCCGAAACATCGCTGTTTTAAGAGAATTATTACAGGATATCAGGTTTGAATAAAATTAAACCGCTTTCCAATGTTCTGATCAAACCGGCCGGTCCCGACTGTAATCTTGCCTGTGATTACTGTTTTTATCTGGGCAAAGCGAGCTTGTTTCCAAAAGAAGCTAAACACCGGATGAGTGAAGATATTCTGCGGGAACTGATGCGGCAGTTAGCGGAACAGGGAACCCGGCAGATTTCTGTTGCCTGGCAGGGGGGCGAACCGACATTGATGGGAGTGGGATTTTATCAAAAGGCGGTCGAATTTCAGGACCAGTTTAAATCCGGTAAAATGATTGGAAATTCACTTCAAACAAACGGCCTGCTGATTGATGACAGTTGGGTATCGTTTTTGCGAGAGAACAATTTTCTGGTAGGCCTGTCCATTGATGGCCCACAACACATTCATGACTATTACCGCAAAGACCGGGGTGGCAATGGTAGCTGGGAGAGGGTCGCTACTACTGCATCAATTATGCTTGGGAATGGGGTGGCGGTGAACGCGATCACGACGGTAAATGCGTATTCCGTGCGTTACCCCGATGAGATTTATGATTATTTAAAAACGGTAGGTTTTCGGTATTTGCAGTTTATCCCGATAGTTGAGTCCTTTGAAAATGACCGGGGGATCAAATCATTTTCGGTTCGTCCAAAGGAATACGGACGGTTTCTGATTCGGCTGTTTGATCGCTGGCAGGAAGACTTTCAAAACGGTGAACCAACAATGTCCATTCGGTTTTTTGAGTCTCTGTTTTTTCGATATGTGGATATGCAGCCACCTGATTGTACATTGATGAAATGCTGCGGGCCTTATGTTGTTGTGGAACATACCGGAGATGTTTACAGTTGTGACTTTTTTGTTGAACCAGCCTGGAAACTGGGGAATATTACTGAAAACCGTTTGATAGATATGCTTAATTCACCACGGCAACAGACGTTTGGAAATCAAAAGGCGGAACTACCCAAAAAATGTCTAAAATGTCCCTGGTTATCTTTCTGTTTTGGAGGGTGTCCGAAGGATAGATTCCGTGACAGTCGGACAAGAGGCTTGAATTATTTTTGTGAAGCGATAATAATGTTTCAGGAATATGCAGATCCACATTTTCGTCGGCTGGCAAAAGAATGGCGACAGAAGAATCTAATCTGATTTTTATTCATATTGACCAATTCACCAGATGATTTATGTATTATCGGATTTTTTGATTGATAGGATGGAAATAGGCTGCCCCAACTACCATTTCGGCAAACTGGTTTTCTTGATTTCTCGCATTTCTTTGAGAAACCGGGTCAGTCTATCCCGGGCGAACTGCAATTCCGGCTTGGTTTGGAATTCCTGCAGCATACGCCTGCGAATGCCGGCACTGTCGTCTTTGATATACAGCATACTGTATAACTGGCCTCCGGTAGTTACCTGAGCGACGCGCCAGTTCCGGTTGCTGCCGGCCCAAATGCCCCGCCACCGCAAATAATGTTTTCCGCCACCGGCCGTTTCCAGCTCCCAGGATCCGGAATCGGTTAGGTTCTGAAATTGTGATTTTGGAATATTATCGGATTTTTCAAACATAACTACCTTCATTACTTATTTTATTTTTCGGCTTGTGTCGGAATACTTCTTAGCAGACAAAACCGATAATCAAAGAATCAAAAAGAAAAAAACACAATAATAGAACAAGCCAATTATGTCCAAATAGACTAGGTTACCTCATTTGCATAAATGTTAAGAAATATTTTTCATGAGGTCAACCTTTTTCTCAGTGTGTTTGTATATGAAAAATCAAGAAACAAAAGCCCATTTATTATCGACCGGCAAGCAGTGATTTATGTTGTGAAAATTGGTAAGTGCAGTCCCGACGAATCGGGACGACCCACGGTTTAAAAGAACATAGGGCGATCGTTGTGAAAAAATAAAAGTTGTGCGGTAACGGTGCTGTTTTTTAGTCTGCCCCTGTCCTCTCAAAGATCAAAATCTTGATAAAAATATGTGTGGGAAATATAAAAGAAGAAGCCCGATTATTTGATTGGGCTTAAAGATTTACATTATATTCAGGCTACTTGATCAACAGCATTTTTTTAACTTGTTGAAATCTGCCTGCCTGGATACGA
This sequence comes from uncultured bacterium, assembly GCA_964485475.1. Taxonomy (GTDB): domain Bacteria; phylum Fidelibacterota; class UBA2242; order UBA2242; family UBA2242; genus B118-G9. Next base: position 11,753 of record CAZAKB010000055.1, on the reverse strand, counting down.
TACAAATACATGCCGGAGATTTTGTTCCAAGCATTCCAATTTATCGAGTATGATCCAGGTTCTTGTTTCTGATCAATGAGCCTTTCAATGACCTGACCGTTCATATTGTAAATAGTCAGTATTACATTTGAGGCTTCAGGGATATCGTATCGAATGGTTGTCGTTGGGTTAAAAGGATTGGGATAATTCTGGTAAAGTGAATATTCTTCCAGATGATCTGAATTCGCCAAAATATTGGAATTTATATCCCAGTTAACAGCCAATGTATACGCAACACCATTCAGTACTGCTATTTGCCCGGAATAATCATAACCCCAGCTTCGCAAAATCGTTTGGACGGTGGTTCTACATTCCACAGCCACATACCAAATTCCCGGAGACGGATTAGCCAGAATAATATCCTTATTCGCTTCTGTTCCTGTTCCCTGATATTCCGCAACGGATTGAAATGCTAGACTGTCTTTGTTTAAATACAGTTCGAGGTTAAAATTATCATCTCCATCCAACTGCACACTCAGGTTTTCGGCATTTTCTGGAATTACAACCATGAAATGGTGATACTGGCGGTCACCTATCATCGTATAATCCGGATCATTTTCTTCGGTTGATTTATCCATTTCCCTGTACTGTCCATTCAGCAGTTCACCTTTAATATGAGGGTTACCCAGACCATCCAGTGCGTAGAAAAAAATTGCTTTCATCAGTTCCAGTTTCTCGCCGGATGTCACACTTTCGGGATGGGAACCAATAACCACCAACCGTCCGCTTTGATCATTCTTCTTATAGGCCCAACAACTGGGTTTATTATGCATTTCCAGAGTTGGGTAATCATAACGAAGCAGTACTTCGGTATTACTGGGATAATTCACAGTTTCTCGAGCAAAACATCCACCATTATGATAAACACTACTTATATATAAATCATCACCGAAACCGAAGTAATCAAGAAGTGGTGAATCCGTTGGAATAAACTGGCCTGTATTAGTTGCCTCCAGACCGGTAGTCTGTGTTCGGCCTGGCCAGATATGATAATATGGTTCATATGTACCGGAATACATATAACTCACACTGGCGATAAATGCGCCGGCACAGGAACCGGAATAGGAACTGCCATTATAATAAAATGCTCTGACCCGTGCCCGTCCTTTTTCCCCCAAGGAGTTTCCATGCCCGGTAGCACTGCCACCATTTGTATAAATCAAACGAAACCGCGGGAATCCATCGGGGTAGAGTAACACACCGTTATCGTCAGAATTATTTTGGATTAAGATACTTGTTTGAACGAGATGATCTTCAGTTGCCAGGTATTCCATTGTTAAACCAAGAGCATTAGCGGCGGGTAATACAGTCCGGGAGGTCAGTTCAATCCCGCCGTCCATAAACAAATCTTTATAGAATCCAGGAGTCTGGGCTGGTAGACAGATATTTTTAAATACGGCAACAAAAAGAAAAAAAAGGAGAAATAGGCACTTTGCATTTCCTTCAGGAATAACTGTTTTTATCATATCGAGATACTATGCAGACAGAATTTAGAAATCAAGGTTTAATTTAATCAACAGGTTCTTAGCTTTAAGTTAAGCCTGTATATAATTTTGTGTAAACTGTACGTCGTCAAAACATTTGTAACTATTCGTGTTAAAATATAATAGAGAGTTTGTTTGAATACAACAGGTGTTAATCTTCATGCCATAACACCCGGATTTTATTCATTCTATTTGTCTACATATGGTGCATGATATATCAAGTTTTGTCAGATATGTAGAACAGGTCAATATCTATGTGATATGTAGCCAGGTTTTTGTAAGATGTTTTCCGGATTAAAGTTTTCAAACTTTGTTAATATTGGGGAAAACTCATCACTTTCTAAAGGTCTTGCTTTGCCATTTTGTGTTCATCGGACGCACATTTGCATCGGGGAGCATGCTGAAGATACCAATTTGGATCTTAGATTCAATCAACTCATCAAGAACGATCTCTAGTTTAGAGAAATCGGCCTTGTGTTTGTCCAGTGCCAGTTCCTGCAGAGCTTTTGTCTTCCAGATTTCAATCACAAGATACCGCCTTGCATTCTTCATGTCGCGCAGCACAGTAATGCCTTGGAACCCCGGACTCTGTACAAACAGCTTACTCCATGCGCTACCTGGACCATACGCTAGTCGGAATTGGTCTTGGATCTTCTCTTTAACAACGTATTCCCAAACAATTTCGATCATGCTGGATCACCTCCTTGATTAACCATTGTTTCCGGACACCCAAGAACTCGGTGCCAAGTATAGTCAATGTCACATCATAGATATTTACAATTTCAGAAAAGTTGGACGGAGCGTGCTAATGACAGAGCCCTTTAATTAGTGTGCCGACGTAGCCCGTTCAGATTGCTTTAAACTCATACACCTCATTTTGCGGACAACTCAATCTCGCCCTGCTTCTGTGGGTACTTTCCGACAATTCCTGAATAGAAATCTCGAATTATCATAAAATCAGCCTGAATATCACCGGTAGGTATTATGCTGGGTCCAAGACCACAGACTTTGTTTCCATAATCAATATATGCCATCACGATTGGCACCTTTGCCTTGAGTGCAATATAATAAAACCCTGTTCGCCAACAGGGTGTTTTTTTACGTGTTCCTTCTGGGGAAAGACCGATGATTAATTCATCGTATTCATAAAATTTTGCAGCAACTTGATCAACCATGTTTGTACTCTCTCGCCTGTTAACAGAGATAGCACCTAGTGAACGCATGAATACTCCCATTGGCCCACGAAATAGTGAATCCTTCCCCATCAAACGGACAGGAAGACCTTCCATGGTCATGAACAATAATGCGATAACGAAGTCCCAATTTGATGTATGCGGTGCACCGATCAACACATAACGAGATGTTGGTGGTAGGACAACATGGCTTTGCCAACCAATCAATCGTAAAATAGATCGGGCAATCGATTGAGCCGAAATGGATCTTTGAAACCTTGAAAGCAAAGACATTAGAAAATTTCCATAATGTTGAGAGTTCTTTTGTTTTTAATCCTGCTTCTTGCGCTGGGAGAGGACTAACCACTTTAACCTTACATCAACGGTCAATAATATAACCAGTGGGGCAGGATAGAGGCAAACACCTGGCCGACCGCCTGATTTTGCAGGTCAATTATTTGAATCCCGCCACCAGTTACTGAACCCTTTTGGGTTGTTTATCGAACTTCTTTTTTGCTTGCTGGTCGTCTTTGTTTTTCTTTTGTTTCTGACTTTTACTCTTGTCTTTCTTGCCGCCTTTATCTCCCATTGTTTAAATCCTTTCCTGGTTTAAATTTCCTTGTCACTGAAATCCCGGGTTGATAACAACGTCCTGTTGTATCGGTCCATATTTGTTATGTGTAAATTAGCATTTTAGTCGAAATTGTAAGATATTCCCAACAACAATCCAAATGGACCAAGTTTTTTAATCAGGGTGTTCCCTGTTTGATTTTCTTCTAAGTTTATTTTCATCGAAAGAAGTAAAACTTCCGTATTGAAGTAAACGTTTGGATTCTTTAATCGGATATTAAATCCGTTCCTGATTCCAAAAACTGGTTTACTACTTTTTTTCCAGGTAACCTGTGGACCAAAAGATGGAGTAATTGTTATTTCACTAAGCATACCATATCCGAACGATGGACTTATATAAATGTTGCCGAATTCCCTTTGAACAAGATACAGTTTTGGACTCAGTGTGATTGTGAGAAAATGGAATCTCTCAGTATCCAGGGATTCCCGGCCAGAAGCAGAAAATTCATCTACCACACCAAGGGTGGCAGGAGGTAATCCATAAAGAATATTCAACTCCAGACCAACTCTTTTGAAGATGCTTCGTTCGATGCCTAAGCTCAAGCCTGGAGTATAGTCTTCAGTCCTGGGATGCATATGGTATCCTTCGGACGTAACAAACCATTGATCATTTTTAAAGAAAGGTTTCATTGTTGCGCAATTGATGTTGAATTTCCATTTTATATCTTCGCTCTGAGTAAAAGATAATGATGCAGTAAATGGAAAACTAATCATAATAAGTATCAAAGATATATGTTTGGACAATTTACTATCCATATTGTTTATTCTCTTATTTAATACGATTCCATCATTTATTTATCTCAATTACAATATATAACAGGACAAGGTTCACAAAAGACGGGTGAAAGTGAGAAATTGATATAATTATCGATAAATTTTAAAAATTCCGACCACCTCAAAATCTTCGAACATCTCCCAATATTAGGTGCACACAATGAATATGCCTTTTTATTTTGGCGATATCAAATAATTCGCAGTATTAATACCTTCGATAAAACTTCAGCAATGAGAACCCCCAGAATAAAGAGAAAAACGCTTTTTATACGTTGAACTTTATAGGTTTGGCTGAAGGATTTATACATCAACACAACAACCCATATAGTAATAATTAGCAAAACAATTATTGAGATACTAACAACGATATTATCAAGTGAATTGAACCTAAAAATCCCAAAATCATATAGTTCCCGTAGCGATCTCATACGGCAAAATCGTTGATAGGGTTTGGAAATGGTTATGATGCTTGATAATAATAACGGCCAACGTGCTAATGCTTGCTGACCCAAAAAGATCAAATATATTCGCACGTTGTTTTATAAACAATGTGCCGATTAAAAATAGTAATCCTGTTAACAGTATGAGGATTATATATCCTTCTGTGACAAATACGACGAATGCTGAAGATTTTCCGGTGTGAATATCAAATATTCCATCAAAATGAGTATTCGTAAAAGAATTAATAAATCCAGTAATAAGTATGATTGTTAATCCAATGACTAATGTTTGATTCTTAGATAAATAAGTGAACGGATCAAAGAATAATCTTGATAATTGTTTGTTTGCATTATCCATGATTAATCCTCCATAATTTCAGAATGTTTGATATTATACGGCATTACGGTTAAAACATAAGCACGCGAGTCGGAGCGCAGTTTATTTACATTTCGATTCATGGTCGGAAAATTTCCAATACTTGAGTTTGCCGAATAGATCGCAATCTTAGTTCCATACCAATGCCGGAGTCTTTTTTTAAGATACGTGTGCAGGCAATTTTAATCAAATCTGCGGTTTTTCCACATTCGCGTTTCTTCTCCAATAATCGAGGCAGGCTTGAGCTGCGATCTCAAGTGGATCTATCCAGACGGCGTTCAATTTTAAAAGCGGCCGAGCAAGCGATAATTCAGTACATCCGGCTATGATCGCATCTACATCAAATTCATCTACAACTTCCTGCAAGAGGCCAACAGCATCAGCACTGACCGTTGAGCCGGTATTTTTTATACCTATGGCTGAGTCGTATATCGATTTTGTCAGTTTATTTTGGGTCTGCGAGCCGGGGGTAGCTTCAATGTACTGAGTTTCAAGGGGTGCAATTGCTTTACGAAATAATCCTGACTTTAAGATTCCTTCCGTAGATATCAGTGCCACTCTCGAATAGCCGGCGCGTTTAATCGCTGTTGCTGTCTCTTTTTGAAGGTCTATCCAGGTCAGCGGCACTTCGTTAAAAATCGGTTCACGAAATGAATGAGCGGTGTTACAGATAACGACAACGTGATCTGCTCCCGCTGCCTGCAGTCGTTTCAGGGATTGCACAAGATAATCTATAGGAGATGGCCCAATATTTAATATTGCATCGGTGCGATCAGGCGCCAGTGAGGCATTGAAATACACCCATTCGGGATAATTCTGATCCCCTTTAATCCCATTGGCATGACAGATTTCAAAAAATACTTTCTGGAATTGGATACCGGCAGCAGTGCCCATGCCACCCAGAATACCTAAAAGAGCTTTGGATTTCATATTTGCATGGTCCTTACTGAGAGTTGGGATTGTCTTTGATAACTCGGTGCAGTTTTAGAATTTCTAAAGTTTCTTCAACGGGAAGTGCTTCAATTTTCAAATTATCTTTACCTGCCATGGTTTTGGCGGCTATCAGGGAATTAATCACGGCTTCTTCGGTAGCATCTGCAACGGCTTCAAAAAGGGGAGTCATCCGATCATTCCGAAGTTCAGCCCCGGATTCAAAAAATTCATCGCCCCGTTTGTATTTTAATCGCAGGTCGTTTGCTACGGAGAAAGCAATCACATATTCTCCGCTTCCGTTTGAACAGTTACCGCCTGTTCTGGCAATCCCAAACAACGCCCGCTTGGCTAAACGTTTTAGATTCCGGGCATTAAGGGGCGCATCGGTAGCTATGACTATCATCACGGACCCATCTCCGGAGGATTTCTCTCTCATTTTCTGAAGTTCCAATCCAACCGGGACTCCGGCAATAGTGAGGCTTCCGCCATAATTGGTCTGGACCAACACCCCAATTGTATATCTGCCTTCTTCCTCCGATAAAACACGGGATGATGTCCCAATACCTCCCTTGTATCCGAAACAAATAGTTCCTGTGCCGGCGCCGACATTTCCTTCTAAAACAGGTCCTGAATGTGCGCTTTTGATGGCTTCCAGAACGTGCTCATTTTGCAGATAACGGGCCCGGATGTTATTCAGGCTGCCGTCATTTGTCTCTCCTACGACTGGATTCACTGATCTGATTGATTTATTCTCTTCAAATTGCAAAGTATAATCAATGAGAGCATCGGCTGCGGTTGGGACTGATAAGGTGTTGACCAAGACAATTGGCGTCTCGATATTACCCAATTCTTCAACCTGACTGTAACCAGCTAGTTTACCAAATCCGTTAGCAATGTATATCGCGGCCGGGACTTTCTGCTGAAAGATGTTGCCGGAATGCGGCAAAACAGCCGTCACCCCGGTTCGTATATCTTCTCCCTCAATCAGTGTGACTTGCCCAACCAAAACTCCTTCAACATCGGTAATCGAGTTGGCGCTACCCGTCTTTATTGTTCCAATTATTATTCCATAGTCACGCGCTCGTTTGGGCTTAGCCTCAATCGATATAAATGAGAAGAACAAAATCATTATTAACAAAGTGAATTGCCTCAGTTTCAACGTATCCTCCAATTTTTTATCGCTAAAACGACTGACGCTTTTCTTGCGTCAATTCCAGAACGTTTCATCTTTTATAATTTCAAATACTCTTCCATAAATCACTGTACGTTTTCAAAGAATTTAAGCTAAATATAAGAGAGAGTTTATTTGATTGCAACTGGTGCTAATGTTCATGTCATAATGCCCAGTATTTACTATGTTCTTTTATCTACATAATGGCTCTTATATAGCGAGTATTTTAAGATATAGATCCAAAAAGGCAGTTGATCCCACTGTTATCTCGACGAATCGGGACGACCTACGACATAAAAGAACATTGGGCGCTCGTCGTGACAAAATGAACCTTAGTATCTTCGACCATATTGTCGAATCTTCGACTATCCCGTCGATTTTTGTATTACTAAAATATCTGGAAAGGATGCGGAGCAATATACATCTCTCGACGGTAAAATATCTTTTATTCCGTTTTGGCACGCTTATTGACTTAAACAGTGCAGAAGTTTGACAATTAGAACAAAAAAAGAAGGAGAAAAAAATGAAGACTTTAAAACTTTTAACCGCTGTTGCTTTCAGTTTTGTAATTGTCCTGACATTAATGCCCCAGGTAAGTATGGCTCAGGATGTTCTCGGACACGGAATTGGTTTTGTGGATGAGAATGGTGACGGCTACAACGATAACGCGCCGGATAGTGACAATGACGGGATCCCAAACGGACAGGATTCTGATTATATACCTGTCAATGACGGAACCGGTTCCAGATTTGGCCAACTTGGTGGTAATCGCCTTGGCTTAGGTGTTCATGGACTTGGTTTTATTGATGAAGATGGAGATGGATTTAATGACAATGCTCCGGACAGTGACAATGATGGAATTCCAAATGGCATTGATCCTGATTACGTCCCGTTAAATAATGGTTCAGGTGCCGGTAATGGTATCAGCAATGGTCGTCATAATAGAGTCGGTAGTCTTGGTGCTGGTGACGGTGATGGCGCTGGTATTAAATCTTCCGTTCGTACTTTAAGAACTGCAAAATAACGTTCACTATCAGGGCCGATCTGTATTTTGGATACAGGTCGGCCTTTTTTAATTCTCAAAATATCATAAAAGTATAAAGTTACTCTGTTGATATAAAAGTGTGCTATAACAGTGCTTTTTTTGTCTACTTCTTTCATCTCAAAGATCAAAATCTTAATACAATATGTGTATAGGAAACATAAAAGAAAAAGCCCGATTTTATTCGGGCTTTTCATGATTCTGTGACATCCCTTTACTTAATCAGCAACATCTTCTTTACTTGTTGGAATCCATCTGCTTGAATCTGGCAGATATAGGCACCGGTACTTACATTTCCAGCATTCCAATTTACCGAGTAAGATCCAGGTTCTTGTTTCTGATCAATGAGCCTTTCAATGATCTGACCGTTCATATTATAGATAGTCAATGTCACATTTGATGCTTCGGGAATGTCATATCGGATTGTCGTCGTGGGATTGAAAGGGTTGGGATAATTACTCAAATGAAAATCACTGGGTACTTGAGAAACGTCTTTTTCATTTTTTACCGAAGTAAAAGATTCTACCTTAAAATCCCAGATTCCTCGTCCATAAGTGCCAAACCGGGCTGTTTTGAGAATTGGTACATATTCAACAGTCCAATAAGTCTGATCTGGCGCATATACACCGACGATATCTATCCACTCATTTAATGAGTCCACATACGCATAAGGGCCAACGGCTGTAGCAACAAACAACAAATCTCCCTCAGGATTGATATCCATGTCAAAAACTAATGTAGGCGGTAGACCAGTACTCATTGGAGTAAACGTAGCGCCATAATCATCAGAAACGTAAACAGGTGCGTTTGAGTAGCCACTGCCGGCAATATAAACGCGTCCTTCAACTGTAGGTGAACCAACAATCGAAGAGCCATAAAAGTAATGCCCTACAGGCCCGCTAAAAGAAGACGTTTTCGTCCATGAATCTCCACCATCAGACGATGTGAAGAACATTCCATTTGAGGTAAGTACATATAAATAATTAGTTTCCAACGGTGAATAGCCGATTGCTGAAATCTCGCTCCCGAAGTCAAAATCACCTTCATCGACTTCAAATGAATAATTAGAATAAGTCAAACACCACAAATGAAATCCAGATGTACTGGTACCTGCCCCAACATACGCTTTTCGGGGATCAGTGGGATGTTCACACATTGGCGGCATCCAGAGATGATTTTCAAATCCAGCAAAATCCCACCAATGGGAATCGGCAGTTCTGGTGCCATCAGGAAAGTATAAAACAAATCCAGGATAATTTCCCCAGACACTTGTGCCGCCATCACCGGATACAAGGTGACCATAATCGCCACTGATGAGTTGCTCAAATTCGACGAGACCGCCAGTTTCCCATGTTGATCGTTGGAAACCCTGGTCCTGGCTGCCGGCATAGATTAACTCCGTGTCATCTTTTCGATAGGTGTAAGTAGAGTAGTATTGGCTGATTCTAAGACCTTCAAGTGATATATTTTTAACAGTCAGGCCACCATCTTTGGAGACATATAAACCACCATCTGTTGAAAAATATAGAATTTCTTCACCTTCACTATTTATGAAAGGAATAATTTCAGGAATGTCAGCATGAAGTTTATTCTCGGGGTCTTCATAATATTGTCCCCAAGAGTTTATTGGCTCCCAGCTTGTTCCGCCCGCTTCCCCACGAAACGCATCCAACCCACCCAAAAAAACGAGGTCAGGATTAATTAACGAACAACAAAAACTTCTATTGGTAAATATACTTTGATCTATAGTTCCTTGTTCAGACCATGTGCGACCACCATCAGTCGAACGATAGAAAATTGATTCTCCGTTAACATTATAGGCGATATATAAGTGCGAAGCATCGTTATCTCCTGTTATTACCGCATTTTGTAACGATCCCGTTGGAAATTGAACATCAACTCTACCCACAGGCCCTAATGGTGCATCATTTGAGAATGAAAGTATATCATCCTTTTTTAATAAAAACACTTTCGTATTTTCGTAACGTGACGTCCAGATATGACAATAGTCTCCTCGTATATCATCGAAAATGTAAATTTTAGAGAATGTTTTTCCTAGGTCTGTTGATTTGTAAATAGTTGTAAGTTCCGATCCCTCACGAACAAGAAGGAAAATTGTATTATTGTCATCATTTGTCATCACTCCATGGTTGATGTACCTCCAGCCGTCGAAATCTATAAGTCCGGTAGCAAAATCCCAGGTTAGTCCATCATTGTCTGTATATGCAACTCCGACAGAAGAAACAACAATCAAACGATACCCTCCATCGTATGGAATACGACGGACCATTAGGATATTTTCAAATTGCAGGAAATCGTTAATGGAATGCCAATTATTTCCTTCTAAATCACAAACCCAGATATTGCCCCCGGCGGAGCCGGCATAGATTAAATTATTCTCAAAATCCACTTCTGTTGTATGCATACGTCCGGATAAATTATTACTTCCTTTCTCAATCCAACTAGCAACTAATAAACCGTTTGCATATTGTTCAGTCCCACCTTGTTGATTTAATTGGCTTTTCGCCAACATTCTTTTTCGTTTCGAAAGCTTCGCAATATTTTTCTGATCTCGAGTTTTTCGATTCATCGCTCGCCAATCCACTCCGGGAGCGGCGCGGTGCATATCTTCGATCCATAGTTTACGCTGCTTTTTAAACTCTTTTTTTTCACCAAATTTTTGATTTATGTCAACTGGTTGGGGATTTTTTAAAATTCTGTAGTCCTTTTCCTCCCGGTAACTATTGAAAAAGACGATTATTGAAATCACACTCAGCAACAATATGCCTGATACTAATTTGGCTTTCATGATACTTCCTTCATTTTTACGCATTGGTAGTTTAGTTACTTATGATCCCATATACCCATTAAAATAATGAAATTCACCGACGTAAGCATTGACTCAAGGTTGATAAAACTTCTCTTAATATAGTGTGTCAGGGTTTTTCCGGTCATGAATAATGACTGGAATAAAATCGCTCTGATTGTCACTTTTGGCATATAATTGTCCTGCGTTTGGATCTATCGTTGCTTTCACCATAATCTATTGTTTTCCATCTTCGGTTTTAGGACTTTGGCTTCATTGAAGAGCACAACCCAGCAACAAGTGAAAAATATCCCCTATTTATAGGGCTGCTTTAATTTAATGTATTTTTTTGTTTTTCGCAAACGTTTGCTGATTGGCTGTCATAGGGGAACGAGGCGATTTCCTATCAGTGTACACTGATTTTTATTAACGAGCCACATACTTCGAAAACCAACTGATATTCATATCTACTTTACTATTTGTTGTGAATACGTTAGTTTTAATGAAATATTATCCCGTATTCGTATTGTCGTGTTAATTAAATGTATCTCTTGTTTTTCGCAAACGTTTGCTAGTTGGGTGTAGTGCGGGATTACGAGGTGATTTCCGATCAGCTTACATCGATTTTTTTTACGAGCCACAAACCCTGAAAACTCACTGAAACCCGCATGCACTATACCATTTAGTGTGCGTTCGTGCGTGTTATTGTATTCTTTTCCTTGAATCATCAATCAACTGATTGTTTCTAATAGCTTTGGCTAGATTATGGTTTCCCGTCGACAATAAGTAAAAAACCCAGCATTCGCCGGGCTTGATTTATATGGTGAAAATTGAGTGAGTGCAGCAGGGATCGAACCTGCGACCCACGGCTTAAAAGGCCGTTGCT
>CAZAKB010000054.1:13563-19270 GCA_964485475.1 uncultured bacterium | reverse complement strand
CCGGAAATTACCGAAATGCAGGCTCGCGGCATCATTGAAGCAGCGCTGAATTGTAAAGCGAAAGGCATAGATGCCAAACCGGAAATCATGGTTCCGTTGATTGGTACGGTGAAGGAATATAAAATGCAGGCAGATATTATCCGTGCGACAGCCGAAAAAGTATTTGAAGAAAAGGGTGCCCGGATTGATTTCATGGTTGGTACAATGATTGAAATCCCTCGAGCGGCCCTGACGGCTGACGAGGTGGCCAAAGAAGCCGAGTTCTTCTCTTTTGGAACCAATGATCTGACCCAGATGACCTTTGGGTATTCAAGGGACGATGCCGGAAAATTTCTACCAATCTATATCGAAAAAGGTCTGCTGGAAGTTGATCCGTTCCAGGTACTGGATCAGGCCGGTGTCGGCCAGTTGGTGGAAATGGGTACAAAAAAAGGTCGCAGTACCCGCCCGAACCTGAAAGTCGGTATCTGCGGTGAACATGGTGGAGAACCGAGTTCCGTTAAATTCTGCCATAAAGTGGGCATGAATTACGTATCTTGTTCACCCTATCGTGTACCGATTGCTCGTCTGGCCGCTGCTCAGGCTGCGATTGAAAACGCATAAATTGTTTTACAACAAATAAAAAAGGGGCTGTCCTGTACGGACAGCCCCTTTCATTTATTCCGCAATTGATTTTCAAGGAATCTTTTTCTTTAAAACGAATTCCGGATATAGTTCCCTCATACAATCCGGACAAATGCCATGGCTGAAAACGGCGTCAGAGTGGTCACTGATGTATTTTTCGACCTGGTTCCAGTAACCGCTGTCGTCGCGGATTTTTTTGCAATGGGAACAGATCGGAATCAGGCCGCTTAATTTTTTGAGTTTATTATAGGTTTTCTGAAGCTCCTGTAGCAGGCTTTCCTTTTCAAGGATTGCTCTGTGATATAATATCGCTTCTGTCACCGGGGATACAATTTGTTGAAGACGCCGGATTTCAGAATCAGTAAACGGATAATTACGGGAAATGTCCATAACACCGAGTGCAGTATCACCGAAGACCAGGGGAAAAACAACAACATGCTTGATACCAAGAGCCTGTTGAATTTTCGGAATATATTTTTGTAAGATTTTATTATCAGTAAACTCGGTTATAAGTTTGGCAATATCTTTTACGCTGTTTATTACTATTGGCTGACCAGACGTAAGAGTTCTAAAATAATAACTATCTGAATTGCGTTGAATCGCGACTTTTGGAATTTTTATTGCCAGTAGTCTTTCTATTATATTGCTGATTTTTGATGGCAGAGTGTCGGGCTGCATTTCCAGTAAATTATTGTCCCGACTTAAAAGGTAAATGGCGACACCATGACTGTTAAAAATAGTGCCTACCGAGCGCGACAGAAGTGAAAAAATATAAGTGAGTGGCTTTTGCTGAATAACCGCCGTATTAAGATCGTTTATCAGGGCCAGGTCATCATATTGCTGCATCAGGTTGTTGGATTTAGGTGTCGATTGGTCTAATGTTTGCCGTAACTTTTGAATTTCGGCAATTAGTTCTGCTTTGGATTTTTGGTTGTAAATGTCCATCAATTTGTCATCGATTGTGATAATAAAACAAATCTATTGAGATGATCCAACTGAAAAAAAATATTTGCCATCACTACCATTGATACTCAATAGTGCAAAATTGTATAAATATTCTCACAATGTCAATATTTTTTATCATGTTAATGGAACAGTGGTTTTAATTAATTGAATTACATATCTGAATATTCGTAGGTTGAATTAGATATTTCTAATAAATTTTACTTGTAATGACAGGGTTAATTTTATTTATATTTTTAGGTTTGGTTCTTCTGTTTCTGGGGGCGGAAGGATTGGTAAAGGGGGCCTCTAGCCTATCCTTGCGCCTTGGCATTAATCCTCTGACCATTGGTTTGACGGTGGTGGCATTCGGGACCAGTATGCCGGAATTATTTACCAGCATTAAAGCGGTATTGAATCAGCTTGGCGCGATTTCAGTGGGTAATGTTCTCGGGTCCAATATATTCAACATCGCCGTCATTGTTGGCATCGCCGCGCTAATTTATCCAATGAATATTCAAGTAAAGTTGATTCGGCGGGATGTGCCGATTATGATTGCCGCGGGATTGTTGTTTATTCCGATATTTTTAGACTTAACAATTAGCCGGGTAGAAGGACTGTTTTTAACAGCGGGGATTTTGGGTTATACGATATACAATTTTCATGTTTCCCAAAAAACCGGGCTTGAAGCAGATAAGCTTATTACCGGTGAATCAATTCCGAATCCAAATAAAAATATATTCATTGATATTGCACTAATAATCGTGGGGCTTGGGCTCTTGACGTTTGGTTCGTCCGTATTAATTAACAACTCTATTAAACTCGCCAGAATTCTGGGAATAAATGAAGCCGTAATCGGACTGACCATCATTGCGGCCGGGACGAGTCTTCCGGAATTGGCGACATCGGTGGTGGCGGCCATTAAAAAAGAGCCGGAAATCGCGATTGGTAATATTGTCGGTTCTAATATTTTTAATTTATTCTGTGTGCTGGGAATTTCTTCCCTGGTCGCACCTATACACGGCAACGGGATTTCCTGGGTAGATGTGTTCCTGATGCTGGGGCTGTCGATTGTACTATTGCCGTTAATGATGACAGACAGGAAAATCAGTCGAAAAGAGGGACTATTCCTGTTATTTGTATATATGTGCTATCTGTCTTTTTTATTGATAAAAACGTTTACAACGAACTGATAATTGCACAGGCTGTTCTCATTTTAGGGGAAATAAATGCTGAACTCGGTACAGCCTTGTTGAAGTGTGTTTAGTGAAAATTGAAAGCCGTGATTAACCAGGATTTCCCGAATCAGAGTCAGGCCGATACCCTGTCCATCCTTTTTGGTGCTGAAAAACGGGGTGAATATTTGGGGCCTGATTTCAGGTGTAATGCCCGACCCAGTATCGCGGACAGTGAGTATCTGTTGGGGTTTTGAGTGTGTGATTACTGTAATCGTTCCATGGTTCTCAATAGATTCAATAGCATTTTTTACAATATTTAATACCACCAGCTCAAATTGCTCAATGTCAACCGAGATGTGAATCGGAGTTGCTGTGTATCTGTTTTCCCATTGAATGGATCGCCGCTGAAGATCGGAGTTCATCAGGATTTTAATACGATCCAGAAGAACACTGGTATCAAGTGTCTCTTTCCGGGGCATGGGTAAGCGAATTATATCGGCATAGTTCGACATGAAGTTGTTCAGGTTGTTATTGCGTTCAATGGCGACCGTAAGGGCCTCTTCATAGTCGATACAGTCGGTGTCGGACAATTGTGTTTTGAATTGCAGGACCGTATTGAGAATGGAATTAATTGCGCCAATGGAATTATTGACTTCGTGGGACATCATCCGGATAACCTTGCCGTAAGCGTTTTTTTCAGTGCGGATAATTTCATTGGTAAGTTCTTCAATGATGATAAAATGATGAGGAAAGCCACGATCAAGAAAATGGGCTTTCTGGCATTTAAATTTCCGGATTCCGTTTAAAGAGAATATTCGGGGTTCTTCGGAATTAAGGTACAACAATTCTTTCGCAAGAGGAGATTCTATGTTATCAAGGGCACAACCAGCCAGATTGTCTTTTGGACAGGTAAGCATTCGAACCGCAGCGGGATTGATAGAGGCTATTTTTTCTTCAAAGTCCAGAATAATGATTCCTGCCGGTGACGCATCTATGAGTTTTTGAAGAAAATAGTGCTGTTCCTGTTTTTCCAGGCGTTCGTCCCGAATTCGCGCAACCATTTCATTGTAAACATCGATCAGGCTGTCAATTTCCGGCTGACCGACTTTTAGAAAACTGGTATTGAAGTCCCGGTCTTTGATGGATTCAATGCCTGCCGAAATAAGGTTGACCGGACGAATGAATATCTGATAGAGATGAATTGAAAATCCGATCAGCAGCAGAATGACCAGTTCTGATATCAGAAATAGCCATTTATGATCCGGTAACAATTGTGTTGATAGTCCGACAAACAGGACTACAATCAATAAAATGAAAATGATAAATCTATATTGCAGTTTCATCGGTCAGGTCGTACTTCTCCAGACGTCGGTACAAAGCCGCCCGGCTCAGGCCGAGAGTTTGAGCGACTTTACTGATATTATTATCGTGAAATTCAAGGGCCTTTATAATCATATTTTTTTCAATGTCTTCGAGCGTCATACTACCGACAGCAGGCAGGGCTGAATCGTCTGTTTTCCGGGGCATCATTTGGATCTGATTGCGAAAATCATCAATGTTAACTTGGTCTGTGGCGGACATGAGAACCACTCTTTCAACCAGGTTTTTCAGTTCCCGGATATTACCGGACCAGCTCAGGCCTTTTAGCCAATTCACTGCTTCGGTCGATATGACAATGTCGGGACGTTTATACAGCAATTTCAGATTGTCGGTGAAATGTTGAACCAGCAGCGGAATGTCTTCCGGACGTTCCCGCAACGGGGGAAGTGTTATGGTGATCAGGTTTATCCGGTAAAACAGGTCTTCCCTGAATTGTCCGTTTTCAACGAGGTTTTTCAGTTCTCTGTTCGTTGCGGAAATCAGGCGCACATCAGTAGTTTGGGTTTCGGCCGCGCCGATTTTTTCAAAACTGCCTTCCTGGAGAACCCGTAGTAATTTCACCTGATTATTGATCGGCAAATCACCGATCTCATCCAGAAAAATGGTTCCATGGTCTGCCATTTCAAAACGCCCGGTGCGGTCACTTTTAGCATCTGTGAATGCCCCTTTTTTATGGCCGAACATTTCGGTTTCAAAGAGAGTAGACGGAATTCCACCGAGATTGACTTTGATGAAGTTGTTGTCCCGGCGGGAGCTGTTTATGTGAATGGCTTCAGCGATCAGCTCTTTGCCGGTTCCGCTTTCTCCTAAAATCAGGACCGACGCGTTGGTCTGGCTGACACGGCCGACGGTATTCAGGATTTTCAACAATTCCGGTGATTGCCCGATAATTTTTTCGAAATGATAACGTTTGTCTAGTTCATTTCGGGAAACGCTGATATCGGTTTCGGTCTGTCTTTCCGTCAGTGTGAGATTGGTCGCGACGGTTTTAAGCAGGTTTTCGTTATTCCAGGGTTTACTAATAAAATCGTTGGCGCCCAACTTCATACCCTCGACTGCTAATTGAATGGATGCCCAGGCAGTCATTAAAAGCACCGGCGCCGTTGGATTGGTTTGGCGGATGTCTTTCAGTAAAGCCAATCCTTCTTCCCCGGAAGTCGCCCGGGAATAATTCATATCCATCAGGATCAGGCCGCTTGTTATTCGAGGCAACAGTTTCAACGCTTCTTCCGGCTCGGCCGCTGTGAAGATGGTATAACCTTCCCGTTTCAATAGCAGGTTCAGCGATGTGCGGATGGCGGGATCATCGTCGATTATCAGGATTTGCTGTACCATTGTTCTTCCAATTTATTTAAGTTTTCCCTAATATCAAATACCGATCTCTATTCTTCATGAAGAGCCATCGCCGGTTGAATACCAGCTGCAATTTTACCGGGATACAGGGCGCAAATCGATGTTATCACGTAGATGAACAGGATGCTGAGTATAAATGCCAGTGTGTAAACATTGGTTTCGATGAAGCTAACCACGTTTAATATCGGTATCTGAATGGCCAAAATCCCACCCAGAATAATTCCGAATGT
>CAZAKB010000054.1:2486-13463 GCA_964485475.1 uncultured bacterium | reverse complement strand
GATTGATCGAGATTGATTCGCCGGACTAAAATCTTTTTCGAGCGGGTCAACTCGCCGGAGTTTCGGATATCGTCAACAATACCGACAACGATGTTTTCTTCATCTTCGTTTAAAATAGTTTTTCCCAACCCACTTTCGCCCCGGAACAGCTCCTTTTCGAGATTGCGATTGATGATGACAGGGTCTTTAAGTGATGTATTATCCTCGGGGCCAAACCAGCGACCTTCCGCCAGTTGAATGTCCAGGACTTTGGCAAACTGGTCATCACCCCTCAGTAGACTAGTTGATACTTTATTTCCTTTGTATTCCAGGTTGTCCCCCGACATGGCGGCCGGTGTAAACAGATAAGATTCGGAAAATGCATGTCCGGAAACTTCCGGAAAAGCCTCTACGGCAGTTTCCAATTGTTTCAGAGTTTCAACAATGGATGTTTTTTCGGCATTCTGCCAGTCAATGTTCACCATCCAGACGTTTTTATAATTGAAACCAAGTGGTTTAAGATAATTTCCAATCAGAAAAATAACCGTGATTAAAACAACAAACATGACAATAAACGAGATAAATATTTCCAGAATCATCAGAAGATTTCGCCGTTTCCGATTCCAGATAAGTTTAAACAAGTGCTTCAACATTATTCACCTCCCCGTAAGACTTCGGCCGGTTGCAACCGAGACATTTTATAGGCCGGATAGACGCCGGATAAAAATCCGAAAAAGACCGCAATCAGCAGGCTTTTGTACAATATTCGCCAATTCATGATTAGATGAAGGTGGGGAATAATCCCGCTGTTGTTGATAATTGATAAAACAATCAATGACAGGATGATGGCAATGGTTCCACCCAGCAGTGTAATGGCAATATTTTCTATAATAAATTGTCCAACCAATGTTTTTGAAGAAGCCCCAAAGGCCTTGCGTACTCCGATTTCCGATGAGCGTTCCATGATCCGGCTGATATTAATATTGATCAGATTTATTGTCGGCAGAATCATAAATAGCAACATCAGCAGAAAGAGAATCAACATTAAGCCGGGTAAATTGGGTTCCTTGGAACCACCAACAAAGACCCGGGAAAGGGTTTCGCCATAAGTTTCCGCCCCGCCCCAGATTTTATCAAAACGACCCTCTGTGAATTCTACCTGGGACAGACGCTTTTGAAATTCGGATTTAATTTGGGGAATATCATTGCGGTCTTTTGCCAGAATAGTGGCAAAATAACCGGGAAATTCATTGGTCATGATTTTCGGCTCCATGATGTTTGCCGTGGAATTGGTTATGGGAACCCAAACATCGGAATAAGGTAAAATCCGCAGTAGTGATACATTATCAACAACCCCGATAACCCTAAAGTTTTTTTCGCCCATTTTAATGTATTTTCCAACGGCTGTCCGGTCATCGAAATACTTTTTCCGGACGTCGGCGGTAATAACAGCGACCTGGTTTACCTGATCAACATCATTTGTCGAATAACCTTTTCCTTCAATAAATTTAAAATCGTAGATATTCCAAAATTCACCATCTGTATATTTCATGGCAAAATTGAATTTCTTTTGATCTTTATAGGTAATGATGTTTTTATGAAAACTGCCAATTGTGACTCGTTCCGGGATTTCCAGGCTGCGCACATATTTATCAAGGAAGTAATAACTGACCAAGGGACCTACCAAATTGCCGCCTTTTGGAGTAGTGAGACGAAAGTAAGTCACGGAAAGAATTCGATTCTGCCTGGTTTCCGGGGTCTCCCGACCGACAGTGTGATCAATAAAGGATGTAATGACCACCAGGATCAACAGGGTGAAGCTAATACCAAAAAGACTGATAAAGGTAAACAATTTGTGGCGCAGCAGAACCTTCCAGGCGATTTTGAGATAGTTTTTAAACATTTCAGATACTCCTGTTTAATTGACCTGGCTGCCGTCAAACAGACGGACAATGTGGCTGGTCTGGTTGGCGATTCGATCGTCATGGGTGACCATGACAATAGTAGTCTGATCGTCTTTATTTAAATTTAGCAGGATATCGATAATCTCCTGCCCCATATTGCTGTCCAGATTACCGGTTGGTTCGTCTGCCAGAATGATTTCCGGTTTACCAACTATGGCACGGGCAATGGCCACGCGTTGCCGCTGACCGCCGGATAGTTGTGACGGAAAATGCCTGGTTCTGGCGCTAAGCCCGACTTTTTCCAGGGCGGCCAGGGCACGATTGCGGCGTTCTGAACCGGACATCCGGCGATAAAGCAACGGGATTTCAACATTATCAACGACACTCAGATCATTGATAAGATGGAAACTCTGAAAAACAAATCCGATTTTACGATTCCGCAGAGCAGCCAGCTGTTTGTCTTTAAATTCCGATGCCGCCTGATCCTGGATTGCTACGGTTCCCTGTGTGGGATTGTCTAGCAATCCCATAATGTTCAGCAGTGTACTTTTACCACAGCCCGAGGGGCCCATAATTGACAGAAAATCACCTTTTGCCACGTGCAAATTAATGTCTTTCAGGGCTAGTGTCTCGATTTTATCGGTGCGATACACTTTGTTGACATTGTTTAACCTGATCATGATAACTCCTTCAATAGTTATTAATAGTGTTAATTTTTTATAGTCAGGGATTCGCGGTGGATATTTCGTTCCATATCCGAAATAATAACCGTTTCACCGGACCGAAGTCCCTCTTTGACCTCGACCCAATCGAAATTGCTTGCGCCGATCAGCACTCTGCGCCGGGTTGCAGACTTACCGTCAACGATAAAAATTTCCTGCTCACCAGAACCGTTGATAAACGGACCGTTTTTGACCCGCACAACATCGTTTTCATAGGAGGTAATAACAAAAACATCGACCCGTAGATTAGAACGCAACTTCCGATTGGTTTTATCTGCCAGCTGAACTGTGAAAGATATAATACCGTTTTGAATTGTGGGCTGAATCCCGGCAATCAGCCCGCTCAGATTCAAATCACCGATACGAATCCGGACCGGGTTGCCGATCATCATTTTGGATGCGTGGATATCGGATATTTTTCCCTCTACTTTGAAACTGCTCAGATCGGCAATCCGAGCGATAATATCACCGGGATGGACCGTGGCGCCAATATCGTCATTGACCCAGGTAATGACTCCCGATCGGTCCGATTTGACATCTGCCAGGTGCATTTGCCGGTCGAGATTTCCAATGGTTTTTTCCTGGATCTGAATCTCCAATTCAAGTTCCGTCAAATCAGCATCGAGGGATTTTTTCTCGTTGTCAATACGTTTTTCCAGCTGGTCCAATTCCCGCCGAGCAATTTCCAGATTCAGGATCGCCTGATTCAATTCTTCCTGGATACCGACCCCGATTTTAGTCAGATGTTTTTGAACATCCAGTTTAGATTCCAGGAACTGGATTTGCAGTTTATTGATATCGTATTGGGCATTCAGATCGATCAGGCCGCGTTGGATTTTCAGCTTCAGTTGTTCTTTACGATTGATTTTCAGGGCAAGTTCATCTTGCAGCTGTTCCATTGTGTTCTGGATGGATTCTTTGTTCAGTTTAAGAATCGAGCTGTCTTTACGAACAGTTTCACCAGATCGGTAAAACACCTGTTCAACCCTGGATTCGATGGGGCTTGTGATAATCAGTTCAAATTCCGGAACAACGATTCCCGATGCCGTTAGAGCGCCTTCAATGTCGCCGATTTCGGCAACAGCGGTCAGGATTTGGGATCGTTTTACGGACGACTGGAGCAGGTTGCGAAAAAAGAGAATGGTAAGAATAAATCCAAAACCAATTGCGACGAATTTCAGAGATTTTACTAACTTCTCTCTTCTGATTTGGGAACTGGATAATTCGCGATCCACAATTAACTCCTTTAACTAAGTTGAATGCCATTCGGGTTTCGAGTGACACCGGTATCTGCTTGGGTTTGTTTCTGAAATGTGTAGGACAACAAGTCAAATCCCCGGATCAGGAGCTCGATCTCAAGTGTCCTCGGCTGCCGGGTGATGGAAAATGTCAAAACATTACCGATACTGATTTTTTTTAAGGCCAGAAAACCGGAGATGAAATGGTTTACCGGAACAGTAATAGAGATCACCGTATTTTTCCTGGCTGATAACTGATCAGCAGGATACATTGAACAAAATGAACCACCAGTTTTGATTTGATTTGGCAAGTTCAGCAGTACGCGAAACAGGATATTGATCAGAATGAAAACAATCAGCATAGATGATACTCGACCGAACCGACTGAGACGGCTGCTTCGAATTTCTTTTCTGGTAAGTTGTCGATCCATTTTCTTTCTCCGTGATTAATACAGATCAACTCTCATGCCAAACATATAAGATCATGTTAAACAGACACATACATGATTAAATAAAAATCTAAAAGTGTTCGAAAACGGACAGTTGCTCTGAGAACGGACAGATGTGACATTTGAAACAGAAATAGTGATGTATTCTGTTTAAATTTACGGATGTTTAAAGTAACCGCTGAAGAAAGATTGCATTTTGGTCTGTTTAGGATTAATATTGGTTCGTACAAAACAGAGTAAAATGTTTAGGGAAGATATATGTTATCACGGCAGTATTTAATTAGCATTGGACTGATTACTACTATTTGTTTTTCAGGTGGTATGGCACAGGAAGATGCAACGTATGAATTAATGACTCTGGATTCGCTGCTGAACATCAAGGTCAGCTCCGCGCTGAAATATGAGCAACGGGTCAGTGAAACCCCGGCTTCAATCAGCATTATCACGGCAGAGGATATTCAACGTTACGGATACAAAACGTTAAGTGAGGTGATGGTGAGTGTTCGCGGGGTTTATATCCGTAATGACCGTAATTACGAAAACCTGGGGGTCCGGGGCTTTAGTCGTCCCGGGGATAATGACGATCGCATATTGCTGTTACTGAATGGTCAGCGCTTGAATGAAAGCTTTTATGGTTCGACGTTCCTTGGTAACGACCTGGGAATCAGTTTGCAGAGTGTCGAGCGTATTGAATTCGTACGCGGACCGGCCTCGGCGTTGTATGGCACGAACGCGATGTTCGGTGTGATAAATATTGTCACAAAAAAAGCGTCGTGTATTGACGGTGTGGATCTTGAGATTGAAACCGGCTCCCGGGGTACACAACGAATGTCAGCTGTTATTGGTAAAGGTGTTGAGAATGGGTTGGGCGTTCTGTTATCGATGCAGGCTGGTCAGAGTGACGGTGAGAATCTTTATTTTCCGGAGTTTGACAGCGCCGATGTCAACGGCATTGCGGAGGGACTAGACTGGGAACGATTTTTGAATTTTCATTCTGTGGTCACCTATAAGAACTGGAAAATGGAAGGATTTTTTACCAACCGCCTGAAAGGGATTCCAACGGCAGCCTGGGGAATGAAATTCAATGATGACGCCGCCCAATCACTGGATCGTTTTGGGTATTTGAACCTCAGTTATAAACGATCGATTGCCTATGATAAATTGCTGACCGTGCTGGCGTATTGTAATACCTATACTTATGAAGGAACCTATCCCTATGAAGATGGCGACTGGTGGGATTCCAATGATTGTTTCTGGACAGGTGTCGAGGGGCAGTTCCGCTGGGATATCAGTTCCCGGAACCGATTTTTTACCGGTGCGGAATACCAACAACATTTTTCCGCCAGCTACAAATCCTGGGATGAAGACACGACCTATTTTGACCGTAGTTTTCCCTACACTATCGCCTCTGTATACCTGCAGGACGACTATCAAATTACCGACAATCTTGGATTAATTACGGGTATCCGTTTTGATAAACATTCGGAGACAAAAGGCACCCTGACACCGCGACTGGGAATCATCTTCAATGCTTCCTGTACCAGCACTTTTAAACTGCTTTACGGCAGTGCATTTCGAACACCGAATGTGTATGAATCGTGTTATGAAGATCCCGATATTGCCAAGGCCAATCCGGCCCTTCAGCCGGAGAAAATTACAACTGGTGAACTGGTTTGGGAACAAAAAGTGTCATCCATTGGTTTTTCGGTTCTGTCCCTGTATCGGTATTCCATTAAAAATTTAATAGACCAGGACATTGATCCGGACGACTTATTGTTGCAGTTTGTCAATCTCTCGGATATCCGCGCCCAGGGAATCGAATGGGGATTCCGCAGTAATTTTAAAAACCGTACGTCGGCGTATTTGAATATAAGTCTACAGCAAACCTATGATTCTGAAACCGAAGAAGCGCTGAGCAATTCGCCGGAATTTATCCTGAAAAGCGGTGTTTCATTTCCACTTATTTCAAAGATTTATTTCAATGCCGAAGGAGTATATGAAACAGGGCGGTTGTCACTTTACGGAACCGATACAGGATCTTTTTTTCTGTGTAATGCCGGACTCAATCTACGACATATCTGGAATGGCCTCAGTCTCTCTCTGAGAATTCGAAATCTTTTTAATACTGATATAAAACTCCCGGGTTCCTATGATCATGAACAGGATTTGATTATTCAACCCGGTCGCTATATTGGAATTTCATTTGATTATAAATGGTAAGGAAAAGCAGACGTTAATGAAACGGCACTTCCCCCAAAAATTCATATTCTGGAAACAAGCCGGCCTGATCGGTCTCTTACTTCTTTTCGCTACATTAGGAGATGCCCAGGAGATGCCGGTTCCTGTTGATCTGCAATTGCCACTGTTTACAAAAATATTGACCTTTGATAAAAACCTGGAACAGCGTGCCGGCGATTCGCTGCGGATAACCGTTGTTTATCAAAAGTTGTACCGTTATTCTGACAATACACGGGAAGCATTCTTCAGTAATGCGGGAATCATGGGACTCCGGAAAATCAATGGGATTCCAATTGTACTCTTATCCCACGACCTTCACACTGCTGAAGAATTGCAAAAATTCATTTCGGAACAGAAAATCGACATTATTTATATTGCTCCGTTGCGGGCGGTGCCGGTCGATGAAATCACAGGTCTTAGCCGTGAATTGAAGGTTTTGTCCATCAGCGGTGTGACCGACTATATGCAACAAGGTGTATCGGTTGGTCTGGACATCAAGGGCGATAAACCGGAAATAATAATAAACAAAAACAATTCCGGACAGGAGGGCGCGGATTTCAGTTCACGCCTGCTGCACCTGGCCAGAATCATAAAATGAGATTGATCCATTATGTTTAGAGGAATAAGTAAAAGAACGGTGCGGGGCAAACTAATTATTACTGTTTCGGCGTTGATAGCGGTCATTTCGGTATTCATTTATCTCTATTTCCCCAACAAGCTGGAAAAACAGCTGCTGAATTCCATGGCCAGAAAGGCTGACCAGATCAGTCAAATCATTGCCTATGGCGTTACACCGGCGCTTTATTTTGAAGACCTTGATGCCGTGGAAGATATCTTTAAGGTTGTGCCGTTGAATAAAGATCTGGATTATATTTTGATTGCCGGCCGGGATTCCACTGTTTTTGCCGAATACCAGCGGACGCCGGGCTGTGATTATAGCGAGAACAAGATTAATAAGAGGCCCATCCGCAGACAATATTTTACGGTTATTCGGAATATGGAATACGGTGGTGAAACTATTGGATTCCTGCGGGCCTCCTTTGCCATGAAATCATTGCAGAGGGAGGTGCGTCTGGCCCGTTTTCATATCGCTCTGATCAGCCTGGGTGTGTTTTTCTTTGGGGCTGTGTCCATTTCAATGATTGGCCGTATTTTGTCTGCGCCTCTGAACCGAATGGTTAGAACGGTGGAAAAAATAGCCGCCGGAAATTTAAAGGAACGGGCAAATGTGGATAGTAATGATGAGATTGGTTTTCTGGCCCGGCAATTTGACATTATGGTGGATCGGCTGGTTACCGCTTACCATAGTTTGGATGAACTGAATCAGGATCTGGAAATCCGGATTGAATCCCGGACCGCAGCCCTGCGCCTGTCCAATGCACAGCTGAAGTCCGAATTGAGAGAGCGGAAACAGGTGGAACGAGAATTGTCGGCTGAACGGATAAGGCTGATGGCGACACTCAGTAGAATTAATGAAGGGGTCATTACCACTGATGTGGATAATAATGTCAGTGTGATGAACCGGGTTGCGGCCGACATAACCGGCTGGAATGAAATTGACGCTATTGGCAAACCTATTGTGGACGTTTTCAAGTTGCCGGTGTCGGTCGATAATGGTGCAACTATACAGGACATCCAGGAGTTTTTAAAACAGCCCGATGACCAGGAAAACAGCAGTCATATCACGATCGTGGACACAGGGTCCAGGGAGAAGCAGCTGCACATCAATGTTATTCCTATTCACACTCTCTTTGGTGAGAAAACCGGCACGGTTTTTATTTTTCATCTTTGGGTTGATACAAAAAGCAAACGCGAGACCAATCTTAAAAAATTTCAAGCCTGAGCTGTTCCCGGATGCCATTTATTCCTAAATTCTGGTGAAGGCCGGGAGCATTGTGAATTGGCAAAACTAAATATTCTCTATGAAGATAATCACCTGCTGGTGCTATGTAAGCCAGCGGGCATCCTGGTACAGGGCGATCAAACTGGTGATATCACTTTGCTGACCCTGGCAAAGGAGTATATCAAAGAAAAATATGCCAAGCCGGGGAATGTTTACCTCGGCCTGGTGCATCGTTTGGATCGTCCGGCCTCGGGCGTGATTGTCTTTGCACGGACGACGAAGGCCGCCGGTCGCCTGATGAAACAGTTTCAGCAGCGACAGACCCGGAAAATCTATCACTGCCTGGCGGAGGGCGAACTACCGCTCAGCGGCAGCTGGAAAGATTGTATTGAGCGGCGGGAGGCGACCTCCTTTATTGCGAATGGCAAACCCAACGCGTCACTGACATTTAAGCGATTGAATTTTCAAAACGGCATTTCATTGGCCGAGGTGGAACTGCAGACCGGGAAACATCACCAGATTCGGGTCCAGTTTGCCAGCCGCGGTTTTTCGATTATCGGTGATTTTCGTTATGGCTCGAAACGAAAATTCCCGGAACGGGCGATTGCCCTGCATGCCCGGGAACTGCGTATTGAGCATCCGACAACCAAAGAGATTCTCACATTCAGTTGTGAACCCGATTCTGTCTGGCGGGATTTTGTTTGAACACGTAATCCAGATCGCCGGGATTATCGATCAGCGGGAGGCCGACCTGCTGCTGGCCGCCGGTGCGGACCTGCTGGGATTTCCCCTGCGTCTGCCCGTACACAAAGAAGATTTGAGTGAAGCCGCGGCGGCAGAGATTATTTGTGGATTAAAAGATAGAAACCAGGCCGTTCTTATCACATATCTGGATAATGCTGAAGAGATAATAGATTTCTGTGACATACTGGGCGTAACAATCGTACAGTTGCATGGTCCGGTCTTAGTATCGGAACTGCGTAAAATCAAGCGAAAACGCAGCAACATAAAAATTATCAAAAGCCTGGTCGTTCGGGAAGATAACTTCCCGCAGTTGTATCAGGATATTGACACTTTTGGCGACATTGTTGATGCGTTTATCACCGATACCTATGATCCGGAAACGGGGGCTACTGGCGCCACCGGCAAAACACACGACTGGGCCATCAGCCGGGAACTGGCCGAGGATTCACCCAAACCACTGATCCTGGCCGGGGGCCTGACGCCGGAAAATGTGTATGAAGCGATTATAACCGTAACTCCTGACGGAGTGGACGCGCATACCGGTGTGGAAAATCCCGACGGAAGAAAATGTGTTGAAAAGGTACAGCGTTTTATAACAGAAGCCCGGCGGGCCTTTGCAGAGCTGCAGGGGACGGACCCCCGGGAAATTCCCATTGACGGCGTTCTGGACCTGCACACCTTTTCCCCCAAAGCGGTGAAAGAACTGGTGCCCGATTACCTGGAAGCCTGCCGGAAAAAAGGTATTTATTCCGTCCGAATAATTCATGGCAAAGGCACCGGGACGCTGCGCCGGATCGTGCAATCAATCCTGTCAAATTCCCTGATTGTCGAGTCCTATGAGACCGCCGATAGTACCGGCGGCGGCTGGGGCGCAACAAGTGTCATCCTGCAGTACGATAAAAATAATTAAAAAGATAAAATTTAAAAACCGGCATCCAATTTATCCTGGTTTCAGCGATTAAGAATATTTTCGAATCCGTTGACGACCGCTTACAGAATATGCGTTGTCATTGGCTCGCCGGAAAACGATATTGTGGATGTTCATTTGAAAAAAGGGTGTTCATCAGTAACAGCCAGAGTTAATCCATTACAGACAAGGATTTGGAAACATTGGAATAGGAGAATAACGATGTGGAAAAAAGCAGGGTTTTTAATCATTGTTTTACTTTTAGGGTCCTGTGCCGACAGCCCGGAGAGGATGAATGCAGAGGCCGTCCACCAGGAAAAAATGGTAATTGCAACGGTGATTAATGATAATATCTGCTGGGCATTAACGAAAGACCAGGAACTTCTTTACAGTACAATGCAGCAGGACTCTACGCTGCTAATCGTTAATCCCGACGATTCAATGATTGACGGGTTCGCCGGGATTGTGGAGACGGCGGAGACTGTCTGGATGGATCCGCGATTCAAGGCAACCCATACCGAAGTGAAAAATCTGCGGATCACACTTTCCGCATCCGGCACCACCGCCTGGTATTTCTGTTTGCTGGACGATTTCGGGGAATGGGATGGCCGGCCTTATAAATGGGAAAATGCCCGCTGGACCGGCGTATTGGAAAAGATTGCCGGAAAGTGGGTTATCCGGCAGATGCATATTTCCTTTCCGAAATGACTGACGCGGGGGAGGGTGACACGGAGTCCCACGGGGGCAGCACAGAGGGCCACGGAGGTTTTTTTTGTTACTGATTGGTCATGACAGATTACGTCACTTCGTTCGTAATGACCGTATGAATGACAGATTGCTTTTTCCGATGAATCGGGACTCGGAATGACGAGACAGTACAGTCATCGCGAGCGAACATAGAGAGCGATCCTTCTTCATCCCGGAAACCGGAATTACGCAGAACAAGTGGTGAT
>CAZAKB010000054.1:0-2386 GCA_964485475.1 uncultured bacterium | reverse complement strand
AGAGAGCGATCCTTCTTCATCCCGGAAACCGGAATTACGCAGAACAAGTGGTGATCTGTTCAGACCGGAGGGGGGATAGTGAAGTTATTGCTACATAAAAATAATGATTGCCATAAGATAATAAACTAACTTTATAGGAAAATAAACATAATAAAACAGTTTAGTATTGCGTTTTTCATAAGAATGCGTATGTTTATGTTAGTATGGAGTTCGTGAGAAAATTGTATACGATGACCTATTATATAGTAGTCATGTCTTTGAACTTTTATAAGGACATCTAATTGAAAAAATTTGATTACTAATATAAAAACCAATAATTAATAATGTTGAATTACTATTTCAAAGACACTATAGAATCTTTCTTACTGGCCAGTACTGAAGAAATAATCGGTTCGATTACCATGGCAAATAAATTTGATTCCACATTCAATCAAAATAGATCGTGGGAAATACAAATACCTATTTTGAAAAAAGCACTTTATGGCTATAGTGGAACAATATTTTTCGAATTTTCAATTCCACGAATGGGTGAAAGAGTAGATGTTCTTGTGATAATTGATAATATTGTTTTTGTAATTGAGTTTAAAATTGGAGAGCATAAGTTTCTCAATTATCATATTGAACAAGTATGGGATTATGCACTTGACTTAAAAAACTTTCATAAACCAAGTCATGATGCTGTTTTAACTCCAATTTTAGTTGCATCTGAAGCACAGCAATCTATTATTGAAATTGCGACAACATCCCACAACGATAATTTGATATTACCAATAAGAACAGGAAAAGCAGATTTTAGAGAGGCAATTAGAAATACTCTGCTATTTTTTCAAGACGATAATAAAATAGATGGAAATGAATATTCAAAAGGAAGTTACTTACCGACTCCGACAATAGTAGAAGCAGCAGTTTCTCTTTACAATAATCACACAGTTGATGAAATCACAAGAAGTGATGCTGATGCAAAAAATTTAACAAATACAACGTCTGCAATTTCCGAAATCATCGAATATGCAAAATTAAAAAGAAAAAAAATAATATGCTTTGTAACAGGAGTTCCTGGGGCAGGAAAAACCCTTGTTGGCCTAAAGGTTGCGACTTCTTATCTGGACAAGGAAAAAGGCAACACGAGCGTATATTTGTCGGGCAATGCACCTTTAGTTGCTATTCTTCAAGAAGCCTTGGCAAGAGATAAGGTTAAAAATGAAAAAGAACGCGGGAACAAATTATCAAAAGGAAAAGCTAAATCAGGTGTAAAAGCATTTATACAAATAATACATCATTATCGTGATGCCTATCTAGTGGACCCAAAACCACCTTATGATCATGTTGCAATATTTGATGAGGCGCAAAGAGCTTGGAATAAAGAGCAAACAATAAAGTTCATGAAGCAGAAAAAGAATATACATAATTTCGACTTTTCTGAACCGGAATTTTTAATTTCTTGTCTTAATAGACATAAAGATTGGGCTGTTATTATTTGCCTAGTTGGGGGTGGACAGGAAATTAACACAGGAGAAGCTGGGATATCTGAATGGCTAAACGCAGTTATGAATAGGTTTTCAGATTGGGAGGTGTGTATTTCACCGAATCTGACAGATTCAGAATATTCGGCTATTGAATCAATCGAAAAATTAAATAAAAAAACAAATGTGAAATTTAATACGGATTTGCATTTAGCAGTTTCAATGCGTTCATTTAGGGCAGAAAATCTTTCTTACTTTATTAAGAATATTTTGGACCTGAATTTTGAAGAAGCAAGAAAAACGCTTTCAAATATATCAGAGAATTACCCTATTGTATTAACAAGAGATTTAACTGAAGCAAAAAAATGGCTGAAGGAAAAGGCTCGCGGAAGTGAAAGATATGGAATTATTGTTTCGTCTCAAGCGCAACGTTTAAAACCATTTGCTGTCGATGTCAAATCTCCCATGAATCCTGTTAACTGGTTCTTAAATGGTAAAGATGATGTTCGCTCATCATTCTATCTGGAAGATGTTGCAACAGAATTTCATGTACAGGGGCTTGAGCTCGATTGGGCGTGTATTATATGGGATGGAGATCTAAGATATTCTGAGAACGAATGGAAAACATTTTCATTCGTTGGGAAAAGATGGCAACACATCCACAAGGAAGAAAGAAAACAATATTTAATCAATGCTTATAGAGTTCTTTTAACCAGAGCTAGACAAGGAATGGTAATTGTAGTTCCTGAAGGCAATATTGAAGATCACACAAGAAAATCTGAGTACTATGATACAACATACCAATATCTGAAAAGTATTGGAATTCAAATTTTATAGGAAGTTATAAATATTTTCTGTGTAAATAATTTAAAGTAAACCTTCTATACTCCCTGCCACTATATTGGCGACTTTGCTGCGAAGGG
>CAZAKB010000053.1:6617-19284 GCA_964485475.1 uncultured bacterium | reverse complement strand
CCCAACAGACAAATCCGAAATAATACAACCGTAGAGGCAATTCATGAATTGCCCCAACAGCGAACCACAAACCAGTAACTGCGCAAGGCATTGCACTTGAATCAAAAAATAGAGATGCTCAATGTATTGTGTAAAGATTTAGTAAAATTGTCCATTAGATAAATTATTTAGCAATATTGTCTATATACTGAAACAAAGAATACTTTGATAAATCACTACATTCAATTGCGCTTAAAAGACAGCCTTCCACTATCTCAGGATTTCCCAACACTCGTCTTTTCCGCAGTTTCCTAATAACTAGGCAAAGAAGCTCACCAATATCATGTCCACGTATTCTTTTATTAGACTCTGGGCTCATATTTTTTGCAATAGTATTAACAGAATTAATAAAATAACTATGTTGATGCCACTGGTTATTTGCCTGTAAATACGAACGAATAAAATCTTCTTCTCTAAATAGTATTGTGGTTTTACTTACATTTACATATTTGGCGAAAGGAATCCATGTCATACCCATTTTTAAGATCTTATTAGCTTGTCTTATTGCAAATAATCGTTCAAGAACTGTTGTCATTTGTGTTAAAAGGTTATCAGTTGAAAGTGGAAAACCCGCAAGCGTAACGAGTAAAAATTTATCTAACACATCAGGAGTGAATGCATAGAGTTCAAGTGAGTTACCATCAGTAGTAAATAGATAGGAATTAGCAATACTAGGAGGAATCAATTCATCTGAATCTCGATCAATAATACACATCACTTGGCAATGAGAAAATGTACGTTTGGATAGTTCAATTGAAAATGCAATTACTTGTGATCGATATGAATTTGTTGGTAATTCATGTGCATTCAGTATTTCGATCGGAATATCTATTAGATCAATTGGATAAACGGTTATATCATTTAAGCCCTTTCGATGCAAATACCAGTCAATAAAATGTTTGTCAATTGTACCCTCGACATAGATATCTTTAATGTCAGGTTCAAAACTATATATTGTTGTGATTTCGTTAATTGTCCTCTTCAAGTCCATTAGATAATCCTGAGTCACTATAAAGTTTAATTGCGTTATTTCTACATTGTGCTAAAATCTCAAAACTATGAGTTGCAAATAGATATTGAACAGGATTAGAACCTGCACATTCGCGTAATGCAGAAAGTAATCTACGTTGCCATTTGATATTAAGTGATATTTCTGGCTCGTCAATAATGAATATGCTTGGTTTTTCGAGTGCCTGTATTGTATTACAGAAGAGCAATAAAAGATGTCTTTCTCCTGATGAGAGCATTTGAGGTAAAATCGGTTTGCCATCATCCGATATGATTTTAAATCCATCGTGAATTTCGTAGGTAAGTTTTTTCTTAGAATAAAATGAATTGATAAGCCCAACTAATGCATCAATCTGTCTTTGAAGTATTTCTAAAGCGTCAAGTTTCTTTTCAACACTTTCAATATACGGTGTTAAAATAGAAGATAGTAGAGTAAGATGTGTATCTGCTGCTGTCTTTAAAATCTGAATAATATCTTTTCCATGAAATGCAGGCAGAAGCCCATATTGTGCGTAGGTTTTTGATCGTTTTTCTAGTGTTATAATGCGCTTTTCAAGGATTATAATATTCTTTGATTGTGCAGACTGAATGTCAAGTGGTAAATTTGCAATTCTTGATAAGATATCTCCATATAGAGTATTAACACTAGATTCACCGTGTGATGCACCACGCACAGCTTGGGATTGAATCCATTGCTCAGCGCGCTTTATCGATGAAATTAAAAGATACTGTGCCCTTTGTTCAGGACTCAATTGTCTTCGTCGTCTAGAGATTTGTGTTGGAAAATCAGAAGAATAGATAATTTCTTCTTCCATCTCCTCTCTCCTTGAAAAACCATCATAATATTTTTCAATCCCAGCTAAACTTAGAGTTCGATCATCTGATAAAAAATACAAAGCAAGATTTAGTTTTGATAGTTTTTCCAGAAAAGCCGTAGTTTCTTTAGTACCAGGAATGGCACCATCATCAGAATCATGAAATTCACAAGTCTTTTCTGCACGTTTCGCCATTTTTAAACCAAGAGTGTAACCTCCTGTTAATTTATTTTCTGGACGCTGTAGCCAAAGATGATCACCAGTTGTAAAATCAACTTCAAAACGTGAAAAGGGAATTTTAGTTAATTCAGTTTTATGACCTTCACCTCTTTCAGGTGAAAGTAGATAAAAAAGGACTTTTAGAATTGTAGTCTTTCCACTACCATTGTCTCCATATAGTATCAGTAGGCGATCTGCATTCTCCGCTTTGTCTGATGGAATTAGGTTATAGTCATAAGTTCCAAAAAGTTGCTTTACATAGATGCGATTAATTGCTCGTGCTGTCATAGTGTTATCCTTAAATTAAAATTGATGCCTATTATTATATGTCCTCAATTTACGAATGATACTATTGTTACCAATATCTCTTTCACTGCTTTCATATATAAATATTTGATGCTTACGAAAATCATTCACATTATTTTGGAATTGCGCCATGTTGCCTGAAATATATCAAGCAATTTGACAACTGGCAAGCGTTAAAATG
This sequence comes from uncultured bacterium, assembly GCA_964485475.1. GTDB lineage: Bacteria > Fidelibacterota > UBA2242 > UBA2242 > UBA2242 > B118-G9. The sequence continues at coordinate 16,716 of CAZAKB010000053.1, read as the reverse complement.
ATCCGATCCTGAACCTCCCGGAGGTTCATCGCCGATATCGCCGATCATCACCGGGAGCGTAGCGGGGGAGAAGCTGGTCGGTCATTCAATTTTTCCTTGACATTTTCTGTCAGGGTTATTATAATCATTTCAACAAATAGATGAAAAATGAGCAATAAATGCTTCACACTTTTATTTATAACGCAATGATAGAGATAATCAGAAATGTGACATGACCATAGCTATGGTCGTGTCCGTGTTCTTTAACAACATGACGATTTACTGTACGGCTTGCTTCGCTGAAGGCAGGTTGTCTTGGCAGGGCGGGGATCGGTGACGGGCGATTGGCCGTTCCCCGCTTTATTTCCGGCTGAGGACTGCGAAAAGTAGTGTCCGGAACGGCAAAACAGCCCGGGACTGCGCTTGCGCAAGCGCTGAAAACGATTGATCAACCCGGAAAAATGGTACATCAGGCGGCGGAAATGACAGATCAAGCGTAGAAAACGATCCATCCAGCACCCGAAATGTTTGGGGAAGCGGAAGAAGTCGTACATCAAGGCCAGAAAATGATTCAGTCAGCAGCCAAAGTCACTGATCAACGAGCAAAAATGAATAAGGAAGCGTCCAAAATCATTAATCAAGCAGCAGAAATGATAAAGTAAGTGGCAAAAGTGATAAAGTAAGCGAGAAAAATGAAAAATAAAGCGGGGAAAATGACTAAGTCACAACGATACATGGTTTCGTCGGGTGAAAACGAAAAATCGAATCATCAGGCAAAAACAAACGTATCGTTCCGGGTGCCGGGAACGAATAATCGAAACGGGAGCCGGAGAGTCGGCAGGTTTGCCTCCTGCATAGTCGTGGGAGACTTACCCGCTTCAGTATAGATACGGCGCTGACAGGCCGGTTTTTTGAAAGCGTATTGAATTTAAACCTTCATTGGCTCGCAAAGGGCTTACAATAGATGCGGTGGGGGCAGTGTTCGACCGGATTTGGTTAGTAATTAATTGTCTAATTCAAAAAAAGGAGAAACACCATGACAAGTACACCAAGCATCGACGAACGACTTCTGGCAGCCCAGGTTGCCACAGGAAATGCGCTTTCTGACCCGGATATTCTGACCGCCCTGACGGCTTATGGCTACGATGCCGCCAGGATTACAATCGGGAAGAATCTCACGGATGACGTTTCGGATCTGAATACAAAGCAGAAAAAAGAGTACGGCGAGCAGTACGAAGCCACCGAGACGCTGAGAACCGCCTGGAACATCGCAGATAAGGCGTACATGAAAACCCTGAAAATTGCCCGGATAGCTCTCAGGGATAATGTTATGGCCCAAAATGCGTTGGGACTCAATGGCATTCGAAAAAAGAGTATCTCCGGCTGGCTGGAACAGGCCGGGCGCTTTTATCAGAATCTGCTGGCCGATTCAGGGATGATCGATGAGTTGACGAATTTTGGCTATACGACTGAAAAGCTGCAGGCCGAGAATGTGTTGGTCGATGCGGTTAGGGATGCGAATATGGTGCAGGAGAAGGAAAAAGGCGAGGCCCGGGACGCCACCGAGAAGCGGGATGCCAAACTGGATGAAATGGATCGCTGGATGGCAGATTTCAAGCAGATTGCCATGATCGCATTAGAGGAAAATCCCCAATGGCTGGATAAATTGGGATTTTGACAGGAAAATTTTGTAGGGGCGCAAGGCCTTGCGCCCCTACAATCGATAATGATATCCGAGATAAAAATTTGTTGACGGTATTCTTTGGGATCGTTGTGGCAGAATTGGAAACAAGTGTGATCGCCAGATCAATAAACGCTATCAGAGATTTTCTATTTATCAAGTGCTGGTGATTTTATGATAACCTTGACCTTGTCCCTGAGAATCTCCTGGAAATTTTTCGCGTCGGAAAGTTTGCCTTCAAACAAGCCGTAATGGATTGGAATGGCAACTACTGCTTTGACATCAAGGGCGGCATTGGCAGCGTCGTAAACACTGTTCATAGTGTATTTTTGTCCCAGTGGTAGCAGTGCGATGTCACAACTGAATTGCTGCATTTCCGGTATCCGTTCCGTATCTCCGGCATGGTAGATACAAATTTCATCGATTGTTATCAGATAGCCGAGATAGTTTTTATTTTTCGGGTGGAAGTTATGTTTTTTAATATTATATGCGGGGACCGCTTTTATATGGATACCATTTATTTTTGTGGAGTCCCAGGGACTCATAAATTGAACATTGTCGATTTTCAGGTTGTCAAGTTTATCCTGACAGGACAAAGGGGCTACTACTATTGTCCTGTCTGTCATGAGCTTCGACAAACTTGACGGGTCAAGATGGTCTTTGTGGTCGTGGGTAATGAAGATAATATCCGCCTGGTCGGATCCGGTAAACCGGAAGGGATCGATGTAGATGGTGCTTTGTTCTGTGGAAATTTTGATAGAGGACTGTCCAAGCCATTGAATCTTTTCAACGAACGATTCGATTTTCCGGCTGTCGGTAACCTGAGCCGGCAACGGGGCATTGAAGAAGCATCCAATCCCAAAAACCAGTAACAGATATTGTAGTTGATTACTCATAATCAATGATAATATAAAACGTTTTGGGGTTATTAACCAGAATTGACGGTGGATATTTACTTTCCGGGGAAAGCCTAATTTTCGGCAACTTTCAACATCCATTTTTCCGCTTTTCGCAGTACAGAAGTTTCAATGATATGACCAGCGACAAAATCTTTGAATATTACGTCATAACCATGTTTTTTTAGATAGTCCCGGGCATCACCGCCGATTTTATAGGAAATAGCGTTATCATTCATACCGTGAGCAATGAAAACGGGCAAGGATTTTCCATTATCAATATCCATTTCGGTGAGCATGGTTGTAGGTTTATCATTGGTTGGCAATACACCGGCGAAACAGATGATCCCGGCATAATCATCGGGATTTTTTATTCCGGTCACATAGGCATATCCGGCTCCCTGTGAAAAGCCTAATAGGAAGACGTTGTTGATTTTGAATACTGATGAAATATATTTACGAACATTATTGATATATTCAACCGGAAGTGAATCCGCCCGTTTCCAGAGTGAAGGATTTGAGTTCGGGAGCTCCCAGGAATAACGACCTTCTGTATTTCCGGTACTACCCATAACCGTATAGGGAGCCTCAGGGCATACATAGATAAACGTCTGTTTCTTAAACAGGCGCCAGAGCCGGGACATACTTTCTGCATTGCCGGTGTAACCGTGTAACCCGATCAATAGCGGGTAGGCTTTGTTGTGCTCAAAATCAGGTGGAATATGAACCCGGCAGGGAATCAGCTTTGAGCCTTCCACGTAGAGTACTTTTCCGATATTTTGGACGGATGTTTCAATCTCTTCCATGCAGTTGATAAAATCGGCATCATTCCGAATGTCCACAAAGTCGGTGTCCATCATTGAATAAGTATAATCGGAATAACCGGCTTCATGAGCCGTTGTTATATACTGAACCGCCAAATCCGTGTTTCCGAGTTTGCTGTAGCAGCAGGCCAGATTGTAAAGACTGGTGACATCGTCGGCATTAAACCGCAGTGATGCAATAAAATACCTGGCCGCATCCAGATAGTTACCCTGTTGCAAATGGTGCAAACCGATCTGATTATATTCTCGCCATTGAACATTCAGAAAGGAAGTAATATCACATGCCAACGGGTCAATCGTTTCCGGTCGTGACCAATCGATATTGGTATTATCGGTATCTTGAGAATAGGATTCATTGCAGGCCAAGAAAAACAGCAAACATATCAATCCTGTTAAAGTATTTCGTTTAAATTTTACCATCGTTCACATAACTCTATTGGAATATCCATTTATTTCAGTAATACGATTTTTTCTGAAAAAATGTCGTTTTCGGTTTGAAGAGTGCAGAAATATATTCCTGACGCTATGGGATCATGAGCATCATTTGTACCATTCCAATGCACGGAGTAGCTACCAGCTGACTGTTTCTGCTTGAATAGTGTTATGACATGGCATCCGGTAATATCATAGATGGAAATCTCAGCGTTTGTATCTTTTGACAGGGTATAATTAATGGTTGTTGTTGCATTGAATGGATTCGGGTAAATCGCCAATAAAGTGTAGTCTGATGCTAAGGCAGTATTTGAATGGATTCCTGAGATTTTTTCCATCGGGGCACCCTGGTCCCAGATTACATCGGAAATCTCTGCGTTGTTGGCATTTGAGGTCTTATCGTATAAATATTTACCATTGCCTTCATCCATTGGCCAGTAGGCCAGCAGGCCTGATTGATTGCCATCCGGATAGATTTCCTGATTAGCGGCGATGTCCGTAGTGCTACGCTTATAATCCCAGATTCGAACATCATCAATAAAGCCATTGAATGTTGCATTACTGTACTGATTATTCCCAATAAAAAGGTCATATTCGGAATTATCCTTAATCTGCCCTGAGGCCGGATATGCTATGGTCACTTTTTGCCCAGCACCATTGATCGTCATACTCACGAGATTTGATCCGTTATAACTGACGGATATATGTTGCCATTCATTCAATTTAATAGAATTTTCTCCGGTAGAGACGTTGCAAAAAGAGTCATCGGAATGATATATCTGAAGGGCCAGACTATTATTGTTGACAACAGAATTTACTCCGACAACCTGGACAAACATCTCTTTTTTATCAACAATTCTGCCGATTTGATTTTCACCCCAGCCGGTTGGATATATCCATGCTTCAATGGTAAATGCTCCGGTAATATTCAGAGATCCCGATGCCGGTACCTGAACATAACTATCGGTGCCGTCGAATTGTAGAGCGCTTCGGCCGTCAAATACTCGAACAGCATCCACTAAACAGATATTTTTATTTCGAGCACCTCCGCTAATCTCAAGGCTAACAGAATAATTACCCGGGTTGCGGTATGTCCATTTTGGACTGGCTACCTCTGAATCAGTAGTTCCATCATTATCAAAATCCCAGGCCCATTTTTCAATGCCACCCGTTGAACAATCGTCAAATTGGATGTCCAAGGGTGCGTGGCCGGTTTTTGGACTGTTTTTAAAATTCGGCAGGAAAGCAGAAATTTTCATCATCCAAATGTCGTAACTACCGGCGCCATAGGAATCGGTATATCCTACAGCCAGGTAGTTTCCATCACTGGTCTGGATTATACTGGTTGCAGCATCATTGGATTCGCCTCCGAAATTCCGCGACCATAGTTCATTGCCGGTTGAATCACTACGCAGAATATAGAAGTTATTTTTATATGAACCATCAGGGCGGAGTGCGCCACACATCAGGATATCGCCGTTACTCATTTCTTTAACTGAATAACCATGATCATGCAATATCTCGCCGTAGTTCTGGTCCCAGATACGATTTCCCAAAGAATCTGTTTTAATTAAAAGTAAATTGCATACTGTTGATACGTTACTGTCACCCAATAACAAATAACCACCGTCTTTTGTCGCTGTCCCGGAATGAGCCCAATCAAAAGGAAACGCGCCGGGAGAGCCATAATGCCTTGACCATAATGAGTTGCCATCTTTATCGACTTCAAGTAGGTAAAAATCCATATTTGCCGTCGTTGAACCCTCCGCGCCAACCATAATCAAATTCCCTTGGCTGTTAACATGTAATTCGGTGCCCATTTCAGATTTGGTTCCACCATATTTTTTCTCCCAGATAACGGTACCATCGGAACTGAATTTTACAAGATAGATGTCACTTTCTCCCGCCCCTGCTTGTTCTGTATGTCCTAAGGCGTAGAAGTTTCCATCGATTTCAATTGCGGATTTAAATTCATCATTCATGGAATCCCCAAGAAATTTTATCCATTCCTGATTACCGGAGGTATCGGTTTTAATGAGTAATGCATCCTGTGCGCCATTGTCGGAGGCTGTTGTAAATCCGGTGATCAGATAACCGCCGTCACTTGTCTGAATAGCGGAATTTCCGTATTCAAAACATTGACTGCCATAGGTTTTTATCCAGGTTTTGTTCCCATTGGCATCAGTTTTCAGTAATAACACATCGGAGTGACCCTCACCGGCAGAATAGGTATATCCGCATATCAGCAAACCGCCATCATTGGTTTCAATGACTGATTTTGCCCCGTCAGCGCTAGCTCCGCCAAAAGTCTTATCCCAGAGAATATCTTCATCAACCAATTGAGACGTAGACGACATGGTCACGCTAGCCGTATTAAAGGTTTTTGAACAACTGGCTACAGATCTGCGTCCCATGACTTCCATAATGGCTTCGCTATTAAATTTATGATAATATTGACCGCGAACATTGGTAATGATATTATTGTCAATGACCGGAAAATGTCCTTCACCTTCAAAGATAGCGCCTGCAGTTGTATACTCATTCAGAAACTGATTGTTATTACCTGTCTGACCGGTGATATGGACATTCGTCAGAAGATTTGCGGCAGCTAATATTCTGGGTCCGGCACAGGCAGCGTAGAGGATTGGACCAGTTTGGGTTATTTTGCCAATTTTTTTCATGAGTTGTAAATTGCTTAATATATCGTTATAGGGATTCCCGGTTGTCCAGGCAACATTTGCTATAATCAGGGCGTCATAGGCTGAAAAATCGGCTAGAGCGGAAAGATTTTGGTCTACAACTAAATCCGGTAATTCCTGATAAGCACCACATGGTGTAACAGATTCGCTTAAAGCCGATGTTGTTAAATGCCATCCATAAATCTCATAATCATCTATAATGTGATAGGTATTTGGTCCGTATCCGTCGGATAGCATCATAAGAATTTCGACATCTTCTGCCAGCAGACTGAAAGGTAAACAACAAAAAATGGTAAATAATACTATTCCCATTGCAATTTTTCTACACATGATTCCTCCTAAATAATGTTAATTAAAATTTGAATACCGATACTCAGTAGGATTGTTATCAAGATGACACTACTCAATAGTACGGCTGTTAACTTTTTACCAATAAATTTGGTTAATAGTACCAATGACGTGATACAAATCGATGTTGATGTTAGTGAAAAGGCCAGGGCGCTGCCTAGAGATAAATCCCCAACTTGGATTAACGGTTGTAAAAACAGCACATCAGCTCCATTGCAGAAATACACCGGAACTCCAATAAGTACAATCAGCAGAGTACTGAAAAAGCTGCCTGATAAACTGAATTGTTTAAAATAATCCATAGGTACCAGTACTTCAACTACAATTCCTAAAATACCGGCAATGATTAAATAGGGAATAATACTTTTTAATATTTCCAGGGTTTTTTCATAAATGTTTTGGGATTGGAATGCGCAATTTTTCCCGGGCTTACAGGATATGATCTGACCAAATTTAAAATCCTGTTCACGTCGATAAAAATATTCCGTAATAATTCCGGTTCCCAATGCCAATACCAGTGCGCATAATATTCGCAGGACTGTGTACTTGAGTCCGAGAACCGTAAAACTTATCGTAATGATGTAGGGATTTAACAGTGGCGCTGCCACCAGAAAAGTGATGATGGTCCGAAATGGGATTTTATTTTTAAATGTTGTAACCAGAGGTATAACTCCACAGGAACAGAGTGGCAATACTGAAGCGTATAAAAATGCTGATATTGGGGATCGTGGAATGAATCGGTTCAAATTTAAAAAGTACTTCTCGATCAAAATAGCAATGAAAATTCCAATAAGTACTAGAATAAATAATTCGACGAAATATTCATAAAATAGAAATAACCATTTAGGAGCAGATGAATACAGAGCGCATTTACTGCGACTGCTATAATTGATATTGTTACTGATTTTGTAAATAGTGTCCAGAATAAACAATCCAAAGGAGAATCCTAACAATAGTTTTAATGTAAGTTCTTTTTTGGATGCTGATAAAGTATATTCTTTAAAATTCATAATATTATTGAGTAATTTGCAATTTGTGATTTTGTAAATCGTTTATAATATCAGTCCGAATGCAGTAAATATCCTGATTGCCGTTTTGAGCCTGCATCATCATTTCGGTAACTTCAGTGTAATTCAGGGGTCTACGATTATCGTTTTGAGGATTTAATCGATTACTCGTGAAAAATAAAAGCTGTCCATCTGCTGAGATTGAAGGGCTGAATTCGAAGTACGGAGTGTTAACGATTTCACCCAGGTTTTGAGGACGGGTCCAGGTATGATCATCTTTTCTGAAGCTGATCCAGAGATCACCACTGCCGATTCCTTTTCCCCAACCGTGTGTAGTGAATAGAATATATTTTTGCCGTGGGTGGATAAAGGCATTATACTCATCGGATGTGGTATTTATGGAATCTCCAAGATTTTGTGCTTCACCCCATTGACCGGAAGAAATTTGTTCTGAGTACCACAAATCTTCACCACCAAGACACTTATTGTTTTTTGAACAGAAATAGAGCGTCATATCCTCAGAAACCGACGGGTAAAACTCATTGTATTCGCTATTAACCAATGGCCCCAGATTAATAGGAGCAGACCAGCCTGAGTTCTCTTTTTTCACAACCCACAGATCAAAATCTTTGGTGGTATCCGTGTCATTCGCCGGTCGGTTTGATGAGAAGAAAAGTTGGTTTCCATCAGTGGAAAAACAGGGCTCTAGATCACTATACCGTCCGGAAAAGGGCATCATATTTGGTTTTGTCCAGATACCTTTGACCAATTCTATATAAAGCAGAACATATTGATTGGCCATTTTAAACGAATAAATAAGCATTTGTCCGTCCGGTGACAGTGCCGCATCCCGTTCATTAAAAGGAGTATTGACCAGAAAAGGGAAGATGAGTGTGGGACTTTCGGCAGAGATATTATTGAAATAATTGGCATAATAGGATTTTGTTTCCCATTTCTGGCTACAGCCAAACATCGTCAGAAATACCAATAGACTAGGAATGAATTTTTGATACATGGTGTTCCTCTTAACTGACGTGGGGGATAATAGTCGCAATGCTTTCCTGCCGTGTGCTTATCTTTGATTTATTGCTGAAATGTGTAGAATAGTTATTTTCAATAATCTGAATATCGGGGATATTGAAAGACTTACACTTGTTGATTAATTCATTCTGGATGTATTTACCATAGCCCATTTCCCGGTAATTTGGATGGATGATAACATCGACGATATAGGCATGAATGATTCCGTCGGATATAATTCTGCCAAACCCAACCAGAGCGTCATTATCATAGGCAGTGACCATGATAAAACTGTTTTCCAGGGATTTATACAGGGTGTCAATATTCAGATTGTATTCCTTGAACCAGGGAGTAGTTTTGTACAGGTTGAAATAATCCTCTTTGCCAGGTTTGGCAAAACAAATCAGCATTACAGTGTTCCTTTGGTTTTCAACATTAAAAATATCACTAATTCCGGTTCAAAGATAAGAATATCAGCATTAAACGACTTACTCATAATCGACAAATGGTTATCAGTTTCGTTGAACGGTGCTAGCGGATTGATAAACTTATTTTTTATTAACATTTGATATTTTGCTCAACTTATCACTATCTTTCGAATGAACAATATGTTATTGGGTGTGAACCAGTGAAAAAGCCAACGATTTTAATTATCAGGATGGGCAACACGTACCGCGAACTCAGTTCTGAATACGGTAACTTTGACCGCTGGATTATAAATGCCGGGCAGGATTTACCGGTGAAATGGAAAACACAAAAAATTGACCATGTCATACCGGAAGAAATTGATAAATACCAGGGAGTTATTCTGACCGGAGCACATGATTCGTTGACAGTACCTTTTCCTTTTATGAAGGGCATGGAACGGCTGCTTGATAAAATCCTTGAAGAAAAAATCATGACCCTGGGAATCTGCTTTGGCCATCAGATAATCCATTTATTACTCGGTGGGGAAGTAACCCGGAATCCACTGGGGCCTGAAATCGGTGTTTCGACAATAAACCTGACTCTGTCCGGTTTAGTTAATCCATTATTCCGCAAGTTGAATAATGCTAAACTGGAAGTGTATTCATCCCATTACGATATTGTAAGTTCCGTCGGTAAAAATGTATTATCCCTCGCCTGGAATGACCAGACAGAGTTCCAGGCCTGTTGCTATGAAGGTTTTATTTATACCACTCAGTTTCATCCCGAATATTCGAAGACTATTATG
>CAZAKB010000053.1:0-6517 GCA_964485475.1 uncultured bacterium | reverse complement strand
AAGTGGGATCAAAAGGGCTATGCCGTTTTGGGTATTTACAAAATTGTACATGACAACGAATTCCTTGGGGGCAGACTCCAAGAACTGCTTATTGACACCTATATTGGAACCGTAGAATTTCCTTATATACCGGGATATTTAAGTTTTAGAGAAATACCAATGCTCCTGCCATTGTTTCAGCGAACTAATATGGATATTGATCTGATTATTGCCGATGGTGCTGGAATTGCTCACCCGCGGGGACTTGGTTTAGCCGCGCACCTGGGACTACTGTTTGATAAACCCTGTATCGGGTGTGCAAAATCAAAACTGATTGGGAATTATCTGGAACCGGGATTAGAAAAAGGTGAATATTCTGATTTATTTATTAAGGGACTGATTGTCGGATCTGTACTGAGAAGCAAACGTCATTGTAAACCGCTTTTTGTATCCCCCGGAAATAAATGTACAATTGACGATGCCCGGAAAGTGGTATTGGACCTGTGTTTCAATTATCGGCTGTGTGAACCGATTCGCCGGGTAGATGCTATTTCAAAACAATTAAGAAAATCAACAAATACAGAATGGAGCAAATTATGAAACGATTGTTTCGAAGCCGGAATGACAAAATTGTTGCTGGAGTTTGTGGCGGTATCGGTGAATATTTCAATGTCGATTCTGTTCTGGTCCGTCTGGTCTGGGGCATCTTGTTTTTTATCGGCGGCGCCGGTCTACTCGGTTATATCATCGCCTGGATTATCATTCCCATGAGATTTGACATGCCTGGTTCAGTAATGGATTCTGAAGAGGAAAAACATGTACAGATAAAGACCAACTACACACCGCAATTACTGATTGGTCTGTTTTTAGTGTTTATTGGGGCAGTCCTACTGTTCCGGGACTGGTGGTATCTTGATCAGATATATCGAGATATATTCAGATTTAGTTGGAAATATCTGTTTCCGGGACTGTTGATTGGTCTGGGGATATATGTTATTGCCAAAGGAAACCGGTCAAATAAAAACAGTACTTGAAATCGGGTTATTCATCTATCTATTTTTACTGATAATTTTTGGATTGGTCAGGATTTCTGTTTCCAGTCCAGTGCACCAACTGGGCAGGCCTCAAGGCATTTGCCACATTCGGTACAGCTGATCGGTAATACTTCGCCAAAGGCTGTATCGATATGGGTTTCAAATCCCCGGTTTTTAAATCCAAGCAATGATAGGTTGACGACTTCTTTACAGACCTTGACGCAGACACCGCATTTGATACACTTATTGCGATCCAGAATAATTGAGGGGTGTCGAGTATCAAAATCGTAGCGTCGTTTTTCACCGGTAATTGCTTTCGGATGGGCATTATACATCTCGGAAAAGTCTTTCAGCTTGCAGTCGTTCTTTGCCGTGCATGAACATTCGAGACAGCGTTCGCCTTCAGTACTGATTTCATCCAGTGTAAAGGTCTGGGCAACCTCGTTAAAGGTCGTTTTACGTTCTTCCAGGGGAATAAGGTGCATTTTCTGACGCTCGGATTTGCGAATATTCCGAAGATAGACAAGATCATCGCTCCGCAGTGACTGCCAATGCCCACGACTGACGTTAATTGTATAACTTTCTTTAAATTGTTCGTCCTTCAGATAGGCAATGATACCAAGTGCCGCTCGCCGTGCACCGGCAACGGCTTCCACAACAGTCGCCGGCCCGGAAACGCAATCTCCAGCGCTGAATATTTTATCAGCCATTTGATAATTCTCGGTATTGACGTCAATGTTACCCCATTTATTAGTCGAGAGGCATTCAGGCGCAATGGTTTGCTGGCCAATCGCTGCAATGACCGTATCCGCCTCTACATCGAATTCAGAGCCTTCAATTGGTATCGGGCGCCGACGACCGGAAGCATCAGGTTCTCCGAGTTCCATGCGGATGCATGTTAATCTCTTTTTACCCTTTTTCTCAGATAAACGTACCGGAGCGGTCAGGAATTCAAAATTCACTCCTTCTTCACGGGCTTCGTCGATCTCAATCTGTTCGGCGGGCATCTCTTTTTCAGTACGGCGATAATAACAGTATACTTCGGAACTTCCAAGACGAACCGATGTCCGCACACAGTCCATTGCCGTGTTCCCACCACCAATGACGATGGTTTTTCCGGGATTCTCTCCGGACCAGCCGTTCATTGCGATTTTTTCCAGCCATTGGATACCACCTTCGGCCAATTCTTCACCTTCAGCCCGCATGGGTGATGGTTTCCATGAACCAATTGTGATCGCAATGGCATCGTATTTCTGTTCTAATTCTTCCAGACTTAGATTATCTCCAAGTTTCTGATTACAATGAATCGTGATCCCGCCCATTTTATCAAAGTGAGCAATCTCTTTATCCAGAATATTTTTGGGCAATCGATATTCTGGAATACCATAGCGCAGCATTCCACCTGGTTTTGGCATTTTATCGTATAGATCAGACGCAATGCCATTCAGACGGAGAAAATAGGCCACGGCTAATCCACCCGGGCCGGCACCAACGATGCCAATTTTCTGGTCGTTTAGTTCTGGTAAATCTTCCATGTATGTTTCATAATGCATATCCGCAGCGAGACGTTTGAAATCGTTGATTGCAATAGGGTTATCGCTGACATTCCGGCGACAATCTTTTTCACAAAAGCGGGGGCAGACCCGGCCAATTGACATGGGCAACGGGATGCGTTGTTTGATGATTTTCAATGCTTCAAGCATGTCTTTATTGCGACCGGCGCGGACGTATTCTTCAACCCTGGCATGTGCCGGGCAGGCAATCGTACAGGGCGCTTCACAGTCGCCGGTGTGTTCGGACAATAGTAAGTTCAAAGCGGTTTGGCGCATATCACGAACCTCTTCGGATTCTGATTCAATGACCATACCATCATTTGCCATAGCGGCGCAACTGGGCAGAAAACGGCCGGATTTTACATCTTTTACGACGCACACAAAACAGGATGTATTGTGGGAAACACTTTCGTTATAGCACAAGGCTGGAATGTGGATATTATTTTCACGGGCGACTTCCAAAATAGTTTTGCCGCGTTCCGCTTTATAAATTTTATTGTCAATGGTAATGCTGATCTCAGGCACTGGCATTTCCTCCCACTATTCTTTCGATGGCTTTTTTCGGGCAAACTTCAATGCAACTGTTGCATCGGGTACAGATTTCATTGTTAATGATATAATCATCGGATATAGCGTTTACCGGGCAATTTTTAATGCAAAGTCCGCACTGAATGCACTTATCCTGGTCCAGAAAAACCCTGACCAGGGCATTACAGACAAGTGCGTCACACTGTTTATTATTGACGTGCTGCTCGTATTCGTTTCGATAATATCTCAAAGTGGTCAATACCGGATTCGGAGCTGACTGACCCAGTCCGCACAGTGAGCCCTTAATGATTTTCTGGCCTAAATCCTGCAGAAACTGAATATCTTCCTGGTGTCCATTGCCGGCTGTGATAATTTCGAGCGTTTCAAGCATTCGTTTGGTACCAACACGACAGAAAGTACATTTCCCGCAACTTTCACGGGCGGTGAAATCCAGAAAATAGCGGGCAGTTTCTACCATACAACGATTATTACCAATAAAAATCAATCCGCCGGAGCCCATGATTGCACCCAGGGATTTCAGTGAATCATAATCAATTTGTACGTCAAAGTGATTAGAGGGGATACAACCGCCACTGGGGCCGCCAATCTGAACCGCCTTGATGCTGCCTTTTTCGACACCACCAATTTCATAAACGATCTCGCCAAGAGTGATCCCCATGGGTACCTCAACAAGTCCTGGATATTTCAGATCACCAGCAAGAGCAAACAGTTTGGTTCCCTTGCTGTTTTCAGTGCCAATTTTAGAAAATTCTGCGCCACCTTCGTTGATAATAATGGGTACATTGGCAAAGGTTTCGACATTATTGATCATCGTCGGTAATCCCTTGAAACCGGAATCCGTTGGGTAGGGTGGGCGAAAGCGGGGCGTTCCGCGGCTGCCTTCCAGTGAATGGATCATGGCTGTCTCTTCACCGCAGACAAACGCACCGGCCCCTTCTTTGATCTTAATTGTAATATCACGCCCGTTAATTTTATTCAGACCATGTTCAACGATTTGTTTAATAGCAATTTTTAGATGTTTAATTGCTAATGGATATTCAGCACGACAATAGATGAAAATTTGTGTCGCGCCGGTTGCATGAGCGGCAATCAGCATACCTTCGAGAACTTGGTGGGGAACCGATTCCATCATTGAGCGATCCATAAAAGCACCCGGATCACCTTCATCGGCGTTACAGATCAGTACTTTTTCTGTAGTTTTTTGAGCATTCAGAAAACCCCATTTCATTCCCGTAGTGAAACCGGCTCCTCCACGACCCCGTAATCCGGAGGTTTTGACCTCATTGACAACATCTACTGGTTTCATGGTCAATGCTTTTTTTAGGGCGTTATAACCACTATTCTCGAAATATTCGTCGATTGAAATTGGATCAATACGGCCAGCCAATTTGGTAACTTTGATCAACTCCCGATCGCTACGTTCAGGTCGCAAAGCTAATCTTGAATTATCGTCCAGATTTAGAACTTTATCGATAAAAGTCTGTTTGGGCTCGACTTTTTCAAAAAAAACCGATCCTTGATCCGTTTCAACTTCAACCAATGGTTCGGCATAACAGTGACCAATACAACCGACGCCAATTATTTCAATACCCGTTATATTTTTTTTAAAGAAATCAAAAACTTCGGCTGCACCTGCTGCCAGGCCACAACTTCCAGTACCAATTTTAATCCGTGTAATCATACTAACCCATCTGCTTATATTGTTTAAGGACTTTCAATAGTTTTCTTCGATCAAGATTGCCGAATATTTTACCATTTATTCCGATTACCGGAGCCATACTGCAGCAACCAAGGCAGGCTACGGTTTCCAGTGAAAACAGGTCATCTTTATCGGTTTCTCCATCTTTAATTCCCAGAAAATCGGATATCCAATTGGCCACAAGACTGGAACCTTTAATATGGCAGGCGGTTCCATCGCACACCGAGATGATGTATTTCCCCGGCTTAGTACGTTTGAATTGGGCATAAAAACTCAACACTCCTTCAACTTCAACCGGTGGAATTACAAAATAATCCGAAATAGTATGTACCGCTGTGTCAGAGATGAAACCTTCAATCTCCTGTACCTGCTGTAAGGCTTTAATAAGGTTACTTCTTTCTTTATCCAGGTTTCCGAATGCATTTACTGACGTTGACATCAACTCTCCTTATTTGTTGGTACTACACATAAAAAACATTAACAAAGTTATAAAAAAAAAGTTCTAAAATAAAAACCATTATGAAAAAAATGATTATTAGCAAGGGCTAAAATTCATTGTTCGTATTGTTTGCAATTTCATTATAAATAATTCCCTTTTCTCAAATTTGACAAAAGTGTTTTAAATTAAAGTAATAATCGGGACCACAGGGAACCCCGATTCCCAAATGAGAAATATTGATGAATGTCGGTTTTGATGGTTTCCCGAGGATGAAAATGGGTATATTGACTGTGTTGCACTGGATGAGTAAATTTCAAATAATTGTCCAATGGGTGGTACGTAATTTGCAATTATCGGGGAGAAAGTTGATATCACGGGATTTACAAGCAGGTGATTGCCGTAGAGATAAAGTAGAATGTCAAAACAGAAAAGGAGAGAATTAATGAGTTATGCATCCGTTGAAGAATTCATGCAGATGGTTGTTGCAAAAAACCCTGCGGAAAAAGAATTTCATCAGGCCGTAAAAGAAGTAGTTGAGCTGTTATGGGATTTTGTGCAGGATAATCCAGTTTATAAGCACCATAAAATTTTAGAGCGTATTATTGAACCGGAACGTACCATCATATTTCGGGTGCCATGGCGAGATGATCGAGGTAATATACAAATAAACCGTGGTTTTCGTATTGAATACAACTCTGCCATTGGACCATATAAAGGCGGCTTACGTTTTCATCCGTCTGTAAATCTCAGTATATTGAAGTTTTTGGGGTTTGAACAGATTTTCAAGAATAGTTTGACCACGCTACCAATGGGGGGCGGTAAGGGTGGTTCGGATTTTAACCCGAAGGGCAAATCTGAAAACGAAATTATGAGTTTTTGTCAATCATTTATGACAGAATTGTTTCGCCATATTGGTGCCAATACCGATGTTCCCGCCGGTGATATAGGTGTGGGTGGTCGTGAGATCGGTTATCTGTTTGGTCAGTATAAACGTTTAAAAAATGAATTTACTGGAGTATTAACAGGAAAGGGACTGAGCTGGGGTGGCAGTTTGATCCGACCGGAAGCGACCGGTTTCGGGAATGTCTATTTTGCTGAAGAGATGTTGAAAACCCGGGGTGAGTCATTTGATGGTAAACGAGTCGCAATCTCTGGATTCGGAAATGTTGCCTGGGGTGCAGCCCGAAAAGCCACGGAACTCGGTGGAAAAGTGGTCACACTTTCGGGCCCGGATGGATATATATATGATGAAGCCGGTCTGGAT
>CAZAKB010000052.1:5380-19384 GCA_964485475.1 uncultured bacterium | reverse complement strand
TTTTCCCGGTATCCTATAATCCGGTACGGCGTTCACTGAAATTGATCACCGGTGCGACGATTTCCGTTAAAATTATTGAAGAGTCCAGTCTGCAGAAAAGCGCCATGAAAAACCCGGTTTACAACCCGGATTTGGATCGAATTGCCCGGAACATTTTTGTTAATTACGATAAAACCGATTCCCCGGTTAAAAGCATCGCACCGCTGAATTTTCTGGTGATCGCCGGGGACCAGTTTGCTGATAATACAGAATTACAGACCTATCTGAACTGGAAAAGGCAATGCGGATTTAACATTATTTTAAAATCAGTTTCTGAGTTGGGTGGAACAACCGGCTCAATCTGGGATTTTATATTTGATCAATTTAATTCGGCTACTTCTCTGGCCTATGTGTTATTGGTTGGCGATGTCGCTGATGTTCCGGCCTGGACCGGGACATTTGGAGAAACCGAAACCGATGCACCCTACACACGGATGGATGGCGACCTGATTCCCGATTTATTGCTTGGACGTTTTTCTGCCGCTGATGAATCTGATTTATCTACGATTATTTACAAATCCATGGCCTATGAAAAATGTGAAGTCAGTAGTCTGGACGCATTTAATAAAATGACCTTTATTGCTACTAGTGATGCCGATTACTGGGAATTGGCTGAAGCCTCGCATAACTATGTTATTGACACCTATCTAACGAACCGGGAAGTCTATGCCGATCATATAAAAGGTCATTCGGATGGAAGTACTTCGGATATTTTTAACGCGTTAAATGACGGACGGACAATTTGCCATTATTCCGGTCATGGTCTGCAAACGGAATGGCAGGGACCGAGATTTCTTCAAAGTAATATCAGTGGACTGAATTCCGGTTCAGTTCCTGTATTTGTAATCAGTAATGCCTGTGAGACCGGTAGCTTTTCGATAGGAGAATGCTTTGGCGAAAGCTGGATCAGAACGGCCGATAAGGGTGCTTTCGCGTTTATCGGTGCGTCAAATTCCACATACTGGGAACCTGATGATATTATGGAACGCGGCATGTATGATGGTTTTTTTGAAGAAGGAAAAACGAATATTGGTTCCATGTTATATCAGGGATTGTTTGATGTTTTTTCTCAGACCGCTGCCAGTGATGACTGGACATATAAATACTATTTTGATGTTTATAACATTTTGGGTGATCCGTCGATAAAACCATGGATTGGGACACCAAAACAGACAATCGCCGATTATAACCCGATTGTTGCATTGAATGCTAGTAGCTATTCCGTTTCTGCTATGAATGAATCCGGCGCAATGGAAAATGCGGTCGTTACCCTGTTACAGAATGAAAATCTCATTGCTTACGGTACAACCGGAAGCGACGGCTCAGTAACATTAGCAATCAATGTTGAAAATTTGCAGTTGGGCGACCTTTTAATGACCATTAGCGGTAACCAGCAACTACCACTCATTGACACACTCACTGTTGCCAATCCTCTGAAGATCAGCATTGAACCTGCGACAGTTCCGGTTGGTATATCTTCGAATATTTCCGTAACAGTTTTGGATGACAGTTCACGTGCTGTTGCCAATGCTGAAATCTATGCTTCCGGATGGATGGTCCATGGTGACAGTCTTTTAGGAACCAGTAGTTCCAATGGAATTTTACTATTTCAATTACTTCCCCGATATGGTGAAATCATCGACATTAAAGGCAAGATGCCTGGTGAATCTGGGTATGTATTTACTCAGACGCTGCCGGTAACCGGAGCGGCGCAATTAACTAGTCCTGAAATTTTGGTTGGTGCAGATCAATTTGACGTTGAAAATTCACTAGTTCCCAAACATATCGGTCAAATCCGTGGATCTGCCGTTGAGAGTGATATTAGACTTGCTGTGCGTGGCTGTGGAATCGATACACTGGTTTTGTTAAGTAATCTGCAAGTGAAACCCGACACGATCGGAATGTTCGTTGCAGCATTATTAAAACCAGGGTATGAGATATTTGAAAACGTTTTCACAGTTAAAAAAGCATTTGGCAATGTGATGGGATTGATAACCGATAACGGTCAACAGGGACTTGCTGATGTTCGGATTTCCGGATACCTGAACTCCGATACTCTGAATTCAGTATTCAGCGCTACAACGAATGATGACGGTGAATTTTCCTGTCCGGTACCGGTTGAAGTTGGGTATTATAAAATTCGTACACAATTATTTGGGTATCAAACTCAAACTGTTATTGATACCATCAGAGTGGGTTCCAATATATTCATGACTGAATTAGCGGAATCACCGCATGTCTTGGTTTCCGGTCGGATTACCGGCGGAGTTTTCGAACAACCACTAAACGCAGTTCTGACAATAGAAGAGTTTTCCACAGGTGCGGGAGAATATTACGCTAGCATAGAAACATATGCTGCCACAAATGGAACATATGAGGTTGGATTGCCATCCGGGGATTATGAATTTTCAGTGGCAGCTGCACGTTTTATCATGGAGACATTGCCAGTAAACGTTGGCAGTCAGACGCAGGAAATTAATTTTCATCTGGATACAACCAGGGCCAGTATCCTGTTGATTGATGATGACAATGGCAAACGTTCCATTGATAAAAACAGTACGTATATAGTTGACA
This sequence comes from uncultured bacterium, assembly GCA_964485475.1. Lineage (GTDB taxonomy): Bacteria > Fidelibacterota > UBA2242 > UBA2242 > UBA2242 > B118-G9. Next base: position 16,771 of record CAZAKB010000052.1, on the reverse strand, counting down.
TTAGCGAAGGGAAAAGCAGCAGTGCTGTTGAAATTCAGAGTATACTGGAAGCCGCCGGGTATTATGTGTTTAAATCGACGTACACAACTAGTTTAGACTCTGAAATTTTTGATTTTGATCTGGTGATTTCGTCATCGGGGTCGAATATGAGTCCTGTCGAAAATAGTGGTTACCGGTCGATGCTGGAGACATATGTGGCAGAAGGCGGCCGACTCCTTATTGAAGGGGGTGAACTTGGCTACGATGCCGGCAGTGTGCCGGGATACCCGGATTTTGCTCAAAACGTACTACATGTTTCTGACTGGTATGAGGACGAGGCCGGACCATTGTATCGCGTGGTACCTGAAACTCATGAATTAGTTGGAAATCCATATAGTTTATCCTACCAATTTAGCATCGATTATGAAAATTATGGTGATGAGGATGCCTGTACTCCTGCATCCGACGCCCGGATCATTTATTATAATAAAAATTCAACCTATGGCGGGATTATCCTTTACGAAGATTCCAGTAATATAAACAGTAGCCGGATCGTATTCTATACATTTGCCTTTGATAAGCTATCTGATTCCATTACCCGCGCACAGCTTCTTGAAAATACGATTGAATACCTGCTGAGAGAGCCGGATTATTCAAAAGGTGATATGAATAAGGACGGGCAAATAAATGTTCTTGATCTGACAAAAGTCGTCAACCTGATTCTGCAAATTAAACCAGCGGGCGATGAGTTTGAGTCTTGGGCGGCCGACCTGAACAGTGATGACCAGATCAATGTTCTCGACTTGGTCTGGGTTATCAACATTATCCTGGGGCGTGAGGGATTTGCCAAACCGGTGGACGCTGATGAAAATACAGTGCAGTTAAGTCTGTGCGATCAGCAACTTTTATTTCAAAGTAAATCGCCGATATCAGCATTGCAAATAGAGTTTCAACCGGGTTCTGTGTTTGAAATCGCTGCTGATGTCATTAATGATGAATCCGTTTCCACCAAACAGGAACACAATATTCTTCTGCTTTACAGCCTTTCAGATGCCTCGATTTTATCCATGAGCGGCAGTCTGGGTACGCTGAATAATTCCGGGAAGATTGTCAGTGCCATTGCCGTTGACCAATTTGGCCGGCAAATTCAAACTGATCTGAATACAGTACCGGATCTGTACAAGCTCTATCAAAATTATCCCAATCCATTCAATTCGGGGACGGTCATTCGTTTCGATCTTCCCCAAGAATCGCATGTTACGCTTGAACTGTTCGATCTGCTCGGTCGGAATGTTGCTACATTGCTGGATGACAACCGGGTTCCCGGAAGCTATAACCTGTGCTGGAATGGCCGGGATATGAATGGCAGGGAACTGGCATCCGGTATTTATTTTATTGCACTTCATGCTGGTGATTTTTACCAACTCCGCAAGATGGTGCTGGTGAAATAGCGTCAGTCTAATTTAAAACTAAAATAACACAGTATATTTTAATGCGGAGCTTGTCTGTAAATTTCATGGACTGCCTTATTTTTCAATGTTGATATTTGATTTATTTTTATTATTTTAACCCTGTGCATAGTATAATTATACAAATGGTTTTATATCGTTATACTGTTTTTGTAGTATGTGAGTTGTTATCGATTACCGCCGTAGTAGTTACGACGATGCAGGATTAACTATTTTCAATATTGGTGAATTATATCTACTAAAGGAGATAAAAATAATTGAAATATCTTAAAACACTCATATTTTTAGTGCTATTACTACTGCAAATTCCGGATAGTTTTGCGCAATCTTCTGGCCGGAAAAATTTGGCAGTATTTACCTTTGCCGCCCGTGGAATGACTGACATAGAAGCGTCCGCTATATCAGACAGAATCAGGAATGAATTTGCACAATCAGATCAATATACAATTCTTGAACGGGGAATGATGGAAGAGATTTTAAAAGAGCAGGCCTTTCAGTTGTCCGGAGCCTGTTCGGAGTCATCCTGTCTGGTTGAAGCAGGGCAACTTCTAGCTGTTCATTATATTGTTGGTGGAAGTGTTACCCATGTTGGAAACCTTTTCACCCTTGAGGCCAGAATTGTGGATGTTGAATCCGGTAAGATTGTGAAAAATGTCATCGAAGATTATATGGGACCGATTGAAAACCTCTTAGTCTATACAACGAAAACTGTAGTGCAAAAGCTATTAGGTGTCGAAAGTAGCTCAGGATCTATCACACTGATCGGAACAAGCGATTTGCTGGTCAAGTCGAATCCTCCGGGTGGAACGATATATATTAACGATAAACCAATTGGTGATATCACACCGTATACTATTCAGGGATTGCCTGAAGGCGAAATTCGGGTAAAGGTTAAAAAAGGCAATCTTGTCGGTGAAAAATTGGTATCTATTGGGGTTAACGAAATTAAAGAAATCGAAATGAATTTAGCCAGGGAGAAATTTACACTCCGCATTTATTCTGAGCCGTCCGGTGCCAATATATTGATAAATAACACTCAGGTTGGGCAAACGCCATTGGATTACCAGGTAATAGATACTTCCAAAGTATATGTATTGAAATTATCTCAGGCTGGTTTTCTAACAAAAACTGATACAATTCATTTTTCAGAAAATAACCTGAAACGACTTAATTATATACTCAAACCTTGTGGTCAGATTTTTATCAATGATAATCTTGATACAGATATTTTTCTGAATGACGCACAAATTTGGTCTAAGAAAAACCAAGTGACAGAAAGCCGATATCAAGTGACTAGTTCATTTGAAAGTGAAGGCATTAGTATTGGTCAATTGGATTTTACAGAATATGAAATTCAGATGATCAAGAAAAACCATGAGCCTTATATAACAACAGTTTTATTAGATCAGAATGATAGATTAAAAATAATCACACCTGGATTTCAAATGGAAAATGGACAAATTATTATTCAAAATAGTAATGTTAGATCAATTATTCGATTAACGAGTAATTATACAAATGATATGTTTTCACTTGAACCGAACCAAATTGATACAGTAAGAACATTTTATGGTACGTACAGTATCAGCGCCAGTGCATCCAAGCATTATAATTATTATCAAAATGTTGATTTATATTCAGATATACCGTGTAAAATTACACTTGAATTGGGAATACCATCTAGAAAGTCAGCAGAATTACGGTCAATATTTATTCCGGGTTGGGGACAATATTTTTCTTTTCAGCCGATAAAAGGGGCAGTTTTTTTTATGTCATCTGCTTTAAGTATTGGCTGGCAATGTTCATCTTATAACAAGTATAACAAGGAATTAGATAGGTACGATGAGTATGTCTCGTTGTATAATTCAGCTATGACGATTAATGATTTGGACAAGTATCGTAATCTTTGTAATGAAAGCAAAAATCTACTGGATGATTTTAGGACACAATTCTTTGTAGCGACAAGTATAACAATCGCAACCTACGTATACAATCTTATCGACATTTATTTCTTTTTCCCCTCTCATCGCTATCAACAAAATATTGGATTAGATTATAATCCCAGAGGAAATTCATATGAAATATCCTACCATTTTTAGTATTTCATTTTTCATCCTTATAGGCTTTATTGGCTGTTCGTTACTTGAGGCGCCTGAGGATGTTTCCAATCCAATGGATCCCAATGATCCGGATTTTGTATTCCCATATGTGAATTTTCTTGATACTCCAACGGATGGAGGAATAGTGGACACTTGTTTTGTTCGCTTCGAGTGGGACGGCAACCATGTAGACATGAATTATTCATACAGGATGGATGAAGGTACTTGGAGCGGATGGTTTTCCGGTAAATCAGTAGAATATCCGTTTCTGGATGAAGGTGATCACCTGTTCGAGATAAAATCCCGTTATTACAATGGTGTTGAATCTGAGGAATCGCAGGTATTATCCTTTCAAGTTGATGATGTGGAAGGGCCGGCGCTAATGTTTTACCCGAGGACAGTTGAAGTAGCAAGTGACTCAATTTTTTTTCTGGAAATTTTGATAGAAGGAGTCACGGATCTTACTGGTGTGAAGGCAATAATTAATTTTGATTGTACTATTTTAGATATCCAAAACATCCAAATATTTGATGATGAGCGTTCGTTTCTCCTAAAGAATGGCGGTACATTAATTTCATTTTGCGAGTATAATAACAGCGATGGAACAATCAAAATCGAATCCGGTGTAGCAACCGGGAATCCTCCATTTGTTGAAGGAAGCGGATTAATTGCAAGGATAACTTTATCTTCCATACGTACAGGAGTAACCATTCTTCAATACAATATATTATCAGAGTTGAGAGATTCAAATAATACAACGATCGAAATATTAGAAACTGTCGCTGCGCACGTGAGGGTGAAATAATGAAGAAATTCATTTTGCTATCTCTATTAATTTTCAGTATAGTATCTGGACAAATTCAGGTCATGTCTACTGATCCTGCACAGCACGAAGTTGATGTTTCATTGAAACCAAACATATATACTTTGTTTTCTTCTTATATCGACACAGAAACTGTTAGTTATCAAAGTGTTAAAGTCTATGGCGAACATAGCGGGTTGAAACCGGGAATATTTAATATTGGATATGAAAATTTTCATTTTATCCCAGATAGAGCATTTTTATCGGGTGAAATGGTTACCGTTACACTAACAAATCAGATTGCATCACCGATGCATACTGCTCTTTTGACACCCTTTTCATGGCAATTCCGTACAGCTTCTAACGCCAGTAAACTTTTCTTTGATACATTAAGTATTCATATTGATAATAGTAACGGGTTATGGATCAGAGATTTCGTTTCGGCCGATGTGGACAATGATTCGGATCAGGATATCATTGCGACATATTACAATTTGGATAAAATCGGAATACTTTTTAATGACGGAAATTGGGATTTTAGTAATCAGGTTTTCTACAGTGATATTCAAATGCCAACTGCAATTGTATGTTTTGACTTTGATAATGATTTTGATGTTGATGTTGTATGTAATAATTCTGGAAAATTAATTTGTCTTGAAAATGATGGGACGGGGACATTTTCCCAAAAGGATAATTATAATGCAGGATCCAATTTCGGGGATATTGCTTACGGAGATTTTGATAATGATGGTGATTTTGATGTTTGTGCTCTTCAAGCAGCCGCAGGTTCCTCAACCGGAGAAATTAGAATTTATAAAAATAATGGTAGTGGTGACTTTGTCTTCAATTCAACAATCAGTGGAAATTTTACAACAAAAATGATAACGGGTGATTTTGACAATGATGGTGACTTAGATATTGCGTCGACCAGATGGTCTTCTCCGGGGTTGGTTACTATCCTGAAGAATGCTGGAACAGGAAGTTTCTCGAACTACGATGAGATAAATGTCAGAGATTATGCCAATGATATAGTGTGTGGTGATTTTGATAACGATGGCGATTTGGATTTGGCAGTTAACACCAAATTTGCCGAAAGTATTTCTATTCTCGACAATGATGGGGAGGCCAATTTTACCCAAATCGCCACACCGGCTGTTGGATTTGAATGTACTTCAATCACCGTTAATGATTTCAATGGTGATGGTTGGCTGGATATAGCGGCCGCCAATCCTGTATTAAATTTTATTTATATTTTATCAAATACGGGACTTGGTAATTTTAATGATTCTAACACTATCTTTTCAGGACAAGGATCCGGCCCAGCAATAATCAAATCGGGAGATTACAATGGGGATGGAAATATTGATTTTGTTTTTTATAATCAAGGGCTAGATAATCTTGGTGTATTTCAACAAAAAACATCCTTACCATCAATTTTAGTATCAGATACACAAATTGATTTTGGAAGTGTGATTATCGCAGATTCTAAGCAACAAAATCTAATTATTTATAATCAAGGATTTGATAGTACTCTGGTAATAACCGATATCTTAAAATCCTCAAGTAACTTTTCGATTGACACCACCGCATTAGAAATTGCATCCGGTGAAAATTATATTTTAACAATCACATTTACTCCTGATTCACCTGGATTGTTTAAGGACAACCTGAAAATCATTAACAATGATCCTCGAAAGGAAGAATTAATTGTACCATTATCCGGGACAGGGGAATTATATACAGGAATTCATAGTACCGCTCCAGCAATGAATGCAATAGGTGTATCGTGCGATTCCGATATTAAAATTACATTTGAAAATGATATAGATCAGGATAATATTAGTGATAATATCCTGATCTATGGAGATAAGTATTCCTATTATAATTATGATTATGACTATAATAGTAGTACGAAAACACTGATTTTGGTACCCGAAAGACGGTTTATTTTTGGTGAAAAAATTGTGATAATTATTCATAAAAATTTATTATCGGGCTATAACGATTATGGATATAGATTCAATTTTTATATTGAATGTCCAAATGGTTCAGGAAATTTTAATTTTAATAATGAATTATCCGGTTTTAATAATCCGCGAATCCTTACGTTTTGTGATTTTAATCGGGATGGATTTGTTGATTTCGCTGTTAATGATGATAATGCAAATGAAATTCATTTTTATATAAATATACCTAGTGGAGGTTTTTTTGACACAACTTGGGCCGAATGTTTAGATCCGGTTGTAAATTTTGCCAATGGTGATTTAAACCAAGATGGTTCTATGGACTTGGTGTACGTTCACGATATCATGAATAATGATGGAGTAGCTTTTATGACTGGATATGGAATCGGTTTTGTCAGCTCAAATGGACAGAATACGGGGCAAGATCCCATTGGTCTGGATATCGGTGATGTCAATAATGACGGTCGACTTGATGTTGTCACCACAAACAGAGGAGATAACACTGTAACCGTTTTAAAACATGATGGTTATTGGGGTTCTTTGAATGATTTGAAATACAGTCCAACAACTTTTTTTTCCAATGGTGCGGTGCCCTATAATTGTGTTTTAGAAGACATAAATAATGACGGTCTTTTAGATATTATTGTGGCAAATAAAGGAGGAAATAATATATCAATCTTCCAAAATAAGGGTAGTGGGATTTTTGATGAATCTCTGAATTATTCAGTTGGGCAAGGACCTTGTGATATTATCTGTTTTGATTTTAATGGTGATGGATGGAATGATATAATATCGGCTAATCAATTTTCCCGAAACGTATCTGTTTTAATAAATAATTGTAACGGTGAATTTACTAGTGTAAATATTCAATCAGGGAGAAATCCCGCCTCGATATTCGGACACGATTTTGATAGTGATGCAGACATAGATTTTGCGGTACTTGATGTGACTGATCAAGAGGTATATATTTATGAAAATGATGGCAATGCAACATTTATTATATCTGACACATTACCTGCAGGAAATGATCCGGTATTTATCTCTGGGGCTGATATTGATAATAACGGTACGGTTGCACTGATGGTTACTAATACAAATGGCTCGATAATTATATTAAAAAATGAATTAAAGAGTGGTATTTATCTATATGCAAATGTTGGTCTTGCCGAAGTAAGTAGCGATGTTGAAGTGAATTATTCTATCAATAATAATCTTACTTCCAGTGCAACCCTATTAATAGATTTTTCTGTAGATAATGGTGTTTCATGGAATACTCCAACAATTGAAGGATTAACCAATCCGTTGCAATCGGATCAATATATCGGGAGTTTTATTTGGAAAACTGACAACGATCTTCCTCAAGAGGACATAGAAAATGTAATTCTACGATTAATTCCTCAGGCCGGAGATCAATTTGGAGACACAAAGGAAATTTTGCTGCACATTGATAATAATGAAATTCCTGAGATCAGTCTTTTAGCGATAGAAGAAGAACAAAAAGACACAGTTATTATTAGATATACTATTAAAGATATTGAAAATGATTCGATTTCATTGAATTTTGAATATAAAAAATCAAGTAGTATAAATTGGAGTTTTCCTACAATAGAACCTGTTATTGCAGACAGCAGCCATTATGACGGATGGATTATCTGGGACACAAAAAAGGATATACCAGAAGCGGATGAAATCAGTATTGATTTTCGAGTAACTCCCAGGGACAATGATTCCGGGATGAGTGATCAGATTCAATTTTTACTTGATAATTTAGGTGTTCCGAAAATTGAAATTACAGCTGAATTGAATCAGGAATTATCAGATTCAATTCAATTTTTTTATAATATTTTTGATGATGAGTTTGATACGGTATTCATAAGGGCAGAATATACCTGGCCAGAAATATCCCATTGGGAATTTGCCGATCTTAGCGGAAGTGTTTTAAATCTGGATAGTACAAAATATCAGGGGACATTTTATTGGAATTCAACCACCGATATCCCCGGTATTGATTGCCAAAATATAAGTTTCAGAGTCACACCATACGATAAAAACGATGGACAACCAATTGTATTTGATCATATACATATCGATAATAACTGGATTCCTCGTGTTGAAAACATAACAAATCCGGATACGGTTTTTAGTATAGCTATTTTTGATTATGAGATTTCTGATCCTGAATTGGATTCCATTGTTTTATATTGCCATTGGTCGTCAGATAGTGGGACAACATGGAATCCTGCAACCATGATGAATGGAATTGAAAACAATCAATATTCAAAGTATTCCGGTTCATTGAAGTGGTTTACATTTGCAGATATAGGATTTGGACGTAGGGACAATACTTGGTTTAGGATAATTCCTTGTGATAATGATTCCGGGAATGCTTTTATTAATGAAATTTTAGTAATTCACAATTTTCTGGGTGAATTTTCAGGAAATTCTGAAATAAACAGTGAAGACTTGGCAATATTTGCATCCGCCTGGAATGCAGATCCCCAAATTATTTTATATGAAACTGGTCCAGCTAATGGAGTTCCTCCAGAATTAATTCCGCAACCTGATGGAGTATTGGATTTTGAAGACTTGATGGTATTTATTCAGATGTGGAATTGGTCATTCGAAAACAACGGATTTGTAAGCAAACCAGTTCTTCTGAGTAAATATTCCGCCGGTCTTCCGTCTTTAAGATTGGTCCAGCGATATGTTGATGACCCATGGAATTCGGATGGATTAATTACAATCGATGTATATACAAACACACCGGAACTGATGATGATAGATGGACTAATAAATATTGACAAGCAATCTCTGAAAATAAATTCAGTCAATGGTGGAGAATATTTAAAACAATCGTTTCAATCAACACCATTATTAACCCGGTTTTCTACCGATAGTTCTCTAATGTCGATTGCAATTTCCGGTCTTGGTAAAAATGAAAGTGTCGAGATTTTCGACGTTCCGGTGTTCACAATTACAATGAAAAATCGAACTGATAAAGATCTACAAATTTCATTTGATTATACGCTTCGTGATATTACCGGAGAAATAATCGAGACTAATTCAGTATCTCAAACCCTGGTTAGTATGACTCCTCAGGATTTTACATTAAGCAATAATTATCCGAATCCCTTTAATTCATCCACAATCATCGAATATGCAATTCCGGAAAAGAGTAATGTGTCGGTTGAAATCTATGATTTGAGAGGTTATAAAGTACGTAGCCTGGTTGACAGTTCCCATGAAGCGCATTACTACCGCAGACTTTGGGATGCCAAGGATGATAATGGCCGGTTGGTTGCCAGCGGATTGTATTTCATGAGGATTGTGGCGGTTGGTGAAACCAGGACATTTACGAAGACCAAAAAGATGGTGATGATAAGGTAATTCGTCGGGCGGAAACGCACGGTGAAAGCATATTGAAGGGCTGGCACTTCCCCCGCGCTGGCCCTTGTTTTTTTGCTTGTTATCTCAATATCCCGACCATTTTTCAAATTTGTTATGTGATATTTATGTTTTACAAAATGATTATTCAAAATGTTCAAATGACCTTGCAATGTTACCAAATGATTTTTCCAAACAGTAAAATGATTTGGACATATTTCCAAATCATTTAAAAAAGTTTACAAACGATTTTAACAGTTACAAAATTGGTTTTTATTCTTTGTCAAATGACTTACAAATATTGTCAGGTGATTTTATAAAGTAGTCAAACGGTTTTTATAAAGGGTCAAATGATTTATCAATTTAGCAAAACGATTTGTATTTCAGGAAAAATCTTAACAGTGAATTGTGATTTGCTTTGGGATTATGTTACAGGGGCAATCGGTTTTTGAAACTATTTCCCAATCAAACAGTCAAATAAACGGGAAGTTTTTTGAAACTTTCAATTTGTCATATAGTTAAACGGATAGAAAATTGACAGGAGGAATTTAAAAATGAATCGAAAAATACTATCGTTAATCAGCGGCGCAATCCTATTGATCCTGGTTGGTATAATTATGGGCCAGGTACTTTTTCATAAAATACCGGAGCGGGTTGTGTTGTATGAAAACACACAGAAAGAATCGCCGGCGCCGGTATTTCGGCATGCGGCATATACGTCTTCCGATGAATCACGATTGCCGTCAATCGTCGATTTGAATGAAGCGTTTGTCAATATCGCTGAGAATGTTAATCCTTCAATTGTCACGATTACAACAACAAAGGTTGTAAAAATTCGCGGAAACCAGATGTTTCCCGGTTTTGATGACGATATGTTTTACCGGTTTTTTGGAATTCCACCTGAAACGGAGCAGAAAAGTACAGCGTTGGGTTCCGGAGTCATTGTTGATAAAAAGGGTTATATCCTGACCAATAATCATGTGGTTGAGCAGGGTGAAGAGATAATGGTTCGCCTGATTGATAACCGTGAATTCAAAGCAGAAATTGTCGGAACCGATCCCAAAAGTGATCTAGCTGTAATAAAAATTAAAGCCAATGATTTACACCCGGTTGTGTTGGGCGATTCCGATGCTTTACGAGTTGGCGAATGGGTATTAGCGATTGGATCTCCATTTTCTCAGGATCTGGATCATACAGTTACCGCCGGGATTGTCAGTGCAAAAGGACGAAGCAGAATTATAAATGATAAAGATATAATCCAGAGTTTTATCCAGACTGATGCAGCCATTAATCCCGGCAATAGTGGCGGCGCATTGGTAAACATTCGCGGTGAATTGGTTGGTATTAATACAGCCATTGCTACAAATGGGGGTGCCGGTAACCTGGGAATAGGATTTGCAATTCCCGTCAATATGGCAAAAAAAGTTCTCAGCGATCTGATTGAGCATGGCAAGGTCATTCGTGCATGGCTCGGTGTTTCCATTCAAAATATTGATGACCCGACAGCCAAAGCGATGAAACTTGATGACAGGGAAGGTGTTCTCATTGGTAGCGTTGTTAAAGATGGACCAGCAGAGAAGGCCGGAATTGAGATCGGTGATGTCATTGTGAAATTTAACGGTGTCAAAGTGAATAACGTCAGTCATCTCCAGATTCTGGTTTCCGGTTCGGAAATTGGCAAAGAACAGGAAGTG
>CAZAKB010000052.1:0-5280 GCA_964485475.1 uncultured bacterium | reverse complement strand
CAGTCATCTCCAGATTCTGGTTTCCGGTTCGGAAATTGGCAAAGAACAGGAAGTGGTCATCATTCGCGGTAAAAAGACTAAGACAATCAAGGTTAAGCTCGAGGAAATGCCCGCAGATGCTTCCAATCAAACGTCTACTTCGTCAGAGTCCACGAGTAAACTGGGACTCACAGTTCAGCCATTGACCCCGAATCTGGCCCGCCAGTATGGAATTGATGCGGACGAAGAAGGTGTGTTGGTTACGGATGTGGAGCGAAACAGTGAAGCCGGAAAAGCAATAAATGCGGGAGATCTGATTCAGAGAATTGGTGACCGCAAGATCAAGAATCTGGACAATTACAATAGCGCCATGGAGGAATCTGCCGGCGAATATATTCTGGTGTTGGTAAAACGAAAAGACAACACCTTTTTCGTGACACTAAAAATCGAAGAATAAACGCAAACAACATCTTTATTAACAGGCTTCCTGTTCGGGGAGCCTGTTTTGTTTTACGGACTGATTGGACGTGGCATTTTGGTTGTTTTTCTGAGGCTCCCGGTCTAAATTTTACCGTTGAAAAGTGAAGGATTGCTGGAAGCAAAATCAGGAATTATTGACCTGGCGGCCTTTTTATAATTGACGGGAAAAGATTACTCTTGAACTTTTTGCTGAAATGATTAAACTATCCCTCTTATTTGAAATGAATTTTACTGTGAATACCTGTAAGGAGATTTGAACCGGTGATTAAAAAGGTTCCTGCATCTGTAAATTTTATTGCCCTTGAACATGAAATGCTGGATTTTTGGGAAAAGGACCAGATTTTTAAACGGTTGGTTGAAAAGAATGCCAACGGTCCGAAATGGTCATTCATCGACGGGCCAATTACAGCCAATAATCCGATGGGTGTGCATCATGCCTGGGGCCGGACTTACAAAGATGTGTTCCAGCGTTATAAAGCCATGAACGGTTTTCGGACCCGGTATCAGAATGGCTTCGATTGCCAGGGCCTCTGGGTGGAAGTGGAAGTCGAGAAAGAGCTCGGCTTCAAATCCAAGACCGATATTGAAGAATACGGGATTGAAAAATTTGTCAATAAATGCAAAGAGCGGGTCTATAAATATTCGAAGATTCAGTCCGAACAATCGATTCGGCTGGGTTACTGGATGGACTGGGACAATTCCTATTACACTATGTCCGATGAAAATAATTACACCATATGGCTATTTCTGAAGAAATGTCATGAAAAGGGCTGGATCTATAAAGGTCACGATGTAATGCCATGGTGTACTCGTTGCGGAGCGGCGCTTTCGGAGCATGAAATTGCGACCGAAGGTTACCGTGAAATGACCCACGCGAGTATTACGGTGCGTTTTCCGATTGATGGTCACGACAATGAGTACCTGCTGGTTTGGACGACGACACCCTGGACATTGACTTCTAATACTGCCGCAGCCATTCATCCGGACAAGTCGTACGTTAAGGTAAAACAGGGCGACGATATTTACTACCTGATCGAAGGTCGTCAAAACGAGGTCATCAATGGTGAATTTTCAGTTTTAGGTACAATTCCCGGGAAGGAAATGCTGGGCTGGACATACCGAGGTCCTTTTGATGAACTGCCGGTCCAGAAGGATGTAAAACATGTGGTCATTGCCTGGGAAGAGATTAGTGAAGACGAAGGAACTGGAATTGTACACATTGCGCCTGGTTGCGGACAGGAAGACCATGAATTAAGCAAAGTAAACAATCTCAGCGTCATCGCTCCGCTGGATGAATTTGGAAATTATATTGATGGATTTGACTGGCTAACTGGCCGTAATGTCATCGACATTAACAAGGATATATTTAAAAACCTCGATGAAAAAGGATTCAAATACCGGGTCGATCAGTATACTCACCGTTACCCGATCTGCTGGCGTCACGGCACCGAACTTGTTTTCCGTCTGGTGGATGAATGGTTTATTTCAATGGATGGCGTCCGGCAGGCAATGATGGATGTGACCCGCAAGATTCGCTGGATTCCTGAATATGGCCTGCAGCATGAGCTGGATTGGCTGAAAAATATGCACGATTGGATGATCTCCAAAAAACGCTACTGGGGTCTGGCTTTACCAATATTTGAGTGCAAATCTTGTGGTGAACTCACAGTTATCGGCAGTAAAGATGAACTCAGGGAACGAGCGATTGAAGGCTGGGAAGAGTTTGAAGGCAACTCCCCACACCGGCCCTGGGTGGATGCTGTCAAAATTAAATGTGGGAAATGCGGTGCTACGGTTTCCCGTGTTGAAGATGTGGGTAATCCCTGGCTGGATGCCGGAATCGTTCCCTATTCTACCCTGCATTACACCACGGATCATGATTACTGGAAAGAGTGGTTCCCGGCGGAGTTCATCTGTGAAAGTTTGCCTGGACAGTTTCGCAATTGGTTTTACTCACTGCTGGCAATGAGCACGGTACTGGAAAATAAAGAGCCCTTTCAGACGATTCTGGGACACGCCCTCGTGAAAGACGAAAAAGGGAATGATATGCACAAAAGCGCCGGTAACGCTATCTGGTTCGATGATGCGGCCGAAAAGATGGGCGTCGATGTGATGCGCTGGATGTATGTTGACCATAATCCTGTCAGTAATTTGAATTTCGGTTATTCTCTTGCGAAGGATGTTCGTAAGCAGATGATCACACTGTGGAACTCCTATTCCTTTTTTGCCACATACGCGGAATTGGACAAGTACGCTCCGCATGACCACAAAGTGGACTATAATCAATTATCCGATCTGGATCGCTGGCTGCTGGCTCGTTTGAATCTGCTGATCCGAGAAGTCCGGGAAAAGTTTGATAATTATGCACCCGGCCGGGCGATGAAACTGGTGGATGAATTTCTGGAAGTGCTGTCCAACTGGTATATTCGACGGAGCCGTCGCCGTTTCTGGAAATCCGAGGACGATTCCGATAAATGGGGCGCTTACCAGACACTGTATTCGGCGCTGAAAAGCCTGATTCAGGTTCTGGCACCAGTTATCCCGTTTGTCACAGATGCGATTTATCAGAATCTGGTCCGATCACTGGAACCCGATGCGCCGATTAGTATTCATCTCAGTGAATTTCCGGTTTGCAACGATGATCAGATTGATGCAGCGTTAATTGCCAGTACCGATACAATTATTAAAATTGTTGGCATGGGCCGGGCCGCCAGAAATAAATCGAATCTAAAAGTTCGTCAGCCGCTCCAAAAAGTGCTGATTAAACTGCCATCTGATATTTCGGCGGATTCCTTAGCCGATCTGTCGGATCAAATACTTGAAGAATTGAATATTAAATCTGTCGAGTTTATTAATGATGACAGCGCTCTGGCGACATATGTAGTCAAACCGAATTTTGCAACCCTGGGTGTCAAATATGGTAAAGCCCTGGGAGAAATTCGCTCGGCAATTGCAAAACTTTCGGCTGTTGAAATAGCCCGGAAAATCGAAAAAGGCGAGACTGTTGAGCTACAGTTAAATGAAAACAAGGTATTCCTGACGGCGCAAGATTTGTTGATTGAACGCCAGGATTCCGATGGCTTTTCCGTCGGATTTGAAGGTGATTTGACAGTTGCGGTCGATACGGTTCTAACTGAAGATCTGATTAATGAGGGTTATGTTCGGGACCTGATTCGTCAGGTACAGACCATGCGCAAAGATGCCGACTTCAAAGTTGAAGATCGGATACTTGTAAAGTGTGAGACTACTGAAAATATTAACAATGCAATGAATCAATTTAAAGACTATTTTAAGCGGGAAACACTTGCCACCGATCTGGAATTCCAATTTTCTTCCGGGGAGATTGATCGGGAATTTACGATTGATGGTAATAAAGTTCGTGTTTCTGTCACTCGGAACAAGTAAATTCCATTAGGAGAAAGAAAACAATGGAAGCAAAAATATCAAAGAAATCATGGGGTCCTGAGGACATCGAATATTTTAAAAATCTGATTCTTAAAAAGCGTGAAGAAAGCCTCAAGGAAATCAAGCGTCTGGAATCCATTGCGATGAATGATGATGCCCTGCAGAGTAACTCGACTTTGGATTCGACCTATGCCTATCACATGGCCGATGTTGGTACTGACTCCCAGGAACGTGAAAAGGCTTTTTTGTGGATGTCCCGTGAAAATAAATTACTGTCTCACATGAATAACGCTCTTGAACGGATTAAAATTAACGAGTTCGGTGTCTGTATCGAATGCGGCGAGCTGATTCCCAAAGAACGGCTTGAAGAAGTTCCCCACACGCAACATTGCGTCAGGTGTAAAAACAAAAATAAAAAATAGACCGGTCAGCACGACTATTATCCCCTATTTATCAAAACAGTCCGAATCATTGTGGAAAATCACAGATGGATGTTGTATTTTATAATGTGAACAGGATTTCCCGATAAAAATACCAATGCAAGGATAAATCATCAGCATTTGCTACACCTGCTTTATTCTCTCAAATTCGTAACCCAATGATTTTAACAATGCTCAAAAATAAAAGAGGAGCATTTATTAGTATTCAAATAATTAAAGCGCTGTTTTTTATCAATGAGTGACCCCGTATTAAAAAACGAGATGATAATCCAGGTACGAGAAGATCAGGACGTTCGTCTGGATGTGTTTCTTGCCGGTAAAGTAAAAAACCTATCCCGCTCCAGGATTCATGACCTGATACTCAGCGGTGATATACAGGTAAATAATACTCAAAGCAAACCCAGTCATCGACTCAAAAATCATGATACGGTTATGGTAAAAATTCCGTCGACCCAAACGCTGGATTTGGTTCCCGAGGAAATGCAACTGACATTGGTTTATGAAGACGATTACTACCTGGCTGTCAACAAGCCCCAAGGAGTGGTTGTCCATCCCGGGGCTGGCAATTTTCAGGGAACGCTGGTGAGTGGGTTACTTAATTATACCGAAAATCTCAGTTCTGTTGGCGGGAAAATGCGTCCGGGCCTGGTCCATCGGCTGGATAAGGACACCAGCGGCGTTTTGATTGTTGCAAAAACCGATGAAGCCCATTGGAAACTGGGAAAATTGTTTTCCGATCGCCAGATTTACAAAGAATACCGGGCATTGGTATGGGGTGTACCTTTTCCTGTAAGTGGCGTTATTGAAGCGGCATTGGGGCGGGATTCCCGTAATCGTAAAAAAATCGCTGTCTGCGATACAGGAAAATTTGCCCGAAGCCGGTATGAATTAATTGAATCCTATGAAATCATTTCCCATGTAAAAGTGATTATCGAGACCGGGCGAACTCATCAAATCCGGGTGCATATGTTGTCAA
>CAZAKB010000051.1:12153-19774 GCA_964485475.1 uncultured bacterium | reverse complement strand
AATAAATCTATTTTCTTCGAAATCGAGGAATCCACATCGGCACTTCCTGCATATATTTCCGGTATTCATCACCGAACCGGTCGAGGAGTAATTTTTCTTCATGGCGGCATAAATAGTATAAAAATCCAATCGCCAGAATCCAGACTACCGCCGCCGCCAGTGACACACTAATTATCAATAAACCCAAATACAGAAGCACCTCGCTGAAATACATTGGATGCCGGCTGTACTTATAGAAACCGGTCCGAATGACAGATGGAACCTCCCGGACTTCACCAAAGACTTGTGACAATGTTGTTTTGGCCAGATACCCCGACATAATCAGTAAAATAATTCCAATGGGAGCCCGGATTATATTAGGAACCAAATCATTTAAAAATGTTGTGTATCTGAAATAGAATGTATCACTTATCCAGACAACAAAAAACAAAATCGCAAAACCCGCTTGCCCAGCGTCGCCGAATTTATGTTCACCGGTCATATCGTCACGATCGTGGTGGTTCTTTTTTGGTTCTTTGTTCATTTTATTGTCACTTTTACAAATCCAATTAAATCCAAACAGAATACCAATTATAAACAGTGGACCGGAAATAAATAAATAGGCCAAAAAGGGAACTTTACCCCACGCCAGTATAATATAGGCAATTCCAAGAATAGTATATACAATTGCTCCGATCCATTCTCTTCTCCAGGATATTATCAGAGTCAATACGATAATATAGGTCGGCACCAGATGAATCAGCAAAGCCAGAATTGATTGTAATATAGAATTAGCTTCGGAAAAAACATCCAGGGCAAACATGCTGATAAATAGTACAAACAGCATACTTAGAATTCGCGGCAGCCATGTAAGGATTCTTTCTGTCTTTCTATTCATTGATAATTCTCCCATATAATAAAGCCATAGTACGGAATTATTCCGGAAGAATCAATACCCTGAAATAATTCAGGTATTCGCTGCAAATATTTCCGGCATACCTTCGTAGTTCACCACATTTTCTGGTTTTCCGCAAAGTACAAAACTATGATTCATGTGGTCCCGTTCATCCAGACCAATCCGACGGAAGACATCGGCCCAGGTTTTAAGATTTCCATACTGTTTTACCACGTCATTATTCATGGTTTGCATTTCCCATTCGGGATGATCCTGAACAAATTTTGCATATACATGCTCGGCGTGGTCTTCAAATTCGGCATTGAATAGAAATGCCCTTCTGATATTAATAACAGCCATCAATCGCGTCAGAAATGAATACAAACTCACCATAATAAAGGGAATTAACGGAAAAAGATACCAGGGATCTTTGATGCCATCCTCTTTCATCTTTTCATTGATTACCCTGAGATGCCAATACTCATTATCCTGGGCTTCTCGGCTCCATTCCATGATTTTACCGGATTTTTCAATCATATCATTTTGCTTGTACTTTCGGGTCAAGCGCCCATATTGTCGTATTTCCCAAGAGCGATATGGAATGCTGGCAAGGATTTCTATTAGTTTTGTTTTTCCTAATGTAATTTCCCAGCCTGTAACGATATCCATGCTGAGAAAGAACATCTTTGCAGCCAGTGAATAATTATAGCGTGGTCGTTCAAGAGTAACTATTTGTTCTTTTTTCAGATCAATTGGATTTATCTCCATAGTTTTTCTCCTTTTTATGACTACACTAATATGATCATTTTTGGGTTATTATGTTACGAATTTTCAGCGGCTTTTTGTATATAAAAGGGAGATCAGAATCTCCCTTTTAAAGTTTTCCGCAGTCCAATTTATTTAGAAATTCGCCTGACTCCGCGAATACTGCGGCGACGGTAATTATTGTAGTGTTGATCATCTGGATTGAAACTATCCAATCGAACCCGGCCGGACGAATGGATAAATTCATAATTCCCGATATAGAGCCCCACATGGGTAATCCGATCCGGATAAGGACTGAAAAGTATAAGATCACCGGGTTTCAAATTTTCCGGGAAATTCGTCGTATCCACGGCAGTGCCTTCATAAAATTGCATGCTGGCATCCCGTTGAAGTATGTAGCCGTGCTGCCGGAAAACAATCTGTGTAAAACCGCTGCAATCCATCTGCTTTGGAGAAGCAGCCCCCCACATATAAGGTCGTCCAATCAGCGATTTTGCGGTTCTTACTATCTGATCAAAATCAAGCGGACGGTTAAGATAATCATCTAAATTTTCCAGTGATTTCGATGGAATATATCCTTCACGACCATCAGGATAGCCAACCTCCGTCCATTTCCGTTTTTTTTCAATCAGCCGAAACCTGTTTCCCATGACCACATCGCTGACGGGTTGAGATTTTTCCGATGCTTTCTTATAAACCATCCCTTCAAGATCGATATAAACAACCTGAGGAGCATTCATCCAATCTTCTTTAAATGTTATATCGCCCTCATGTACACGGTCATCGGACACCCAACCCAGATACCCATCGTCAGTCCGTACAAAGTAAAAACCACGTTCATGTTTTAAAATGTCCAATGGTAAACCCCGCAGGCTCTGTGTAACCATCTCCTCAGAAACGGAGGGTCGCCGCCGTAAAATGGCAATTGAATTTTTCGGAACGGCAAAAATAATTCCGTTCATTACATCATCCGGCAGCAGCAGAATATTATTCTCAAATTCAATATCCTGAATAGTCGTTTCGATTTTCTGATAAAATTCACTGCGGGCAGTTGGATTGTCAGTTTCTCCGTTTAAAACGTATTGATTATTAATCAGCTGTGATGTGACAGTCCAGACTGAAGTTCGTTTATCCGGACAATACTGTTTTTTTATGGATTCTGATATCTCATTTACCCGATTAAATACATCCGTCGTATCTGCCAGAATAAAATGACTGAACACAATCAGTGTAATGAAAATTCGATTCAGGTTTTTCTTCAATAACAACGTTTACTCCTGTCTAAATGGTCTAAATATTAATTGGCATAGCCCAGGGTTGTATTATAGCCGATTTCGTCAATCAGAACCTGGACTGCCTTATCAATGGCCGGGTCATTTTTTATGTCATTTTTAATCCTCTCAGACAAACCACCGGCCAGAGTGGACAATTCACTTGTCAGACCACGTTTGATTTGTTCACTATTCGCTACAAATTCACCGGTTTTCAATGAATCATAGACTGCATAAATTGACATAAACGGATTTATCATATTTTTAAACTTATCTTCCTTTAGTAATTCCTTTTCAAGATCCCGCAGCTTCTTTTCATTTTTATGGTTGTAAATGAATCCATCCTTTTCCAGAAACAGTTTAAAATCATCGAGAAGCTTTTCATCAACAACTACCGGTACCGGTATCTCTCCGTTGATGGATTTATAATGAATGGCATAGGAATAAAACATATTCTGACGCCATAATTCGCGTGAATAATCGGTTAGTGCTTCCGCTTTTACTTCCATATCAGGTACAATGCCGCCACCGCCTTTCAGTAAACGTCTGTTTTTTGAATAGAACAGTGTATCCGTTGGAAGAGTATCCTCAACCATTTCCGGATTATTCAGATAATCAGGTTTTTGAATCAAGCGACCGCTGGGAATGTAGTATTTGGCTGTTGTTACTTTTACCGAATGATCTTTATCAATTCGAAAAACAGTCTGTACAAGTCCTTTCCCAAAACTCGTTGCCCCGATGACAATTCCCCGATCCAGATCCTGAATAACTCCGGCTACAATCTCACTGGCCGATGCACTTCCCTGGTTTACCAATACCGCTAACTTTACTTCATTTGGTAAAAACGGTTTCTGGTCCGCAATAAACACCTTATTTGACATTGGTGTCCGTCCCTTTGTTAGTAAAAGGGTATCGCCAACATTCGTAAATAGTTCCGAAATTGCCAGTGCTTCAGCCAGAAGTCCGCCAGGATTACCCCGTAAGTCAAGGACCAGTCCCTGCATTTTTCGATCTTCCTTACGAAGAGTGCTAACTGATTCACGGATCTCCTGGGAGGCACCTTTCGAAAAGCCGGACAGTCGAATGTAACCGATATGATCGTTGAGCATTCCAGTATAACTGACATCGGTTATATTAATATTTTCCCGGTTCAGCGTGTATTCATTTAGTCCAGGAACTCCGGGCCTGCGAATAGTCAGAATGACCGATGTGCCGATTTTACCACGAATCAGTTTTGCTGATTTATCAAGGTCCATACCTACAGTTGATACGGAATCGATCTTGATTATCTGATCACCAGGAAAAATATTTGCCCTGCTGGCGGGACTGCCGTCCATTGGAGAAATCACGGTTAACGTGTCTTTCCGCGTACTGATCCGCAAACCAACACCACCGTATTTTCCATTTGTCAAGGTCTCCAGGGGTTCTTTCTCTTCTTTTGTTAAAAAGACGGTATACGGATCCAGTTCCTTCATCATTTCACGAATGCTATTCTCTGTAAATTTCTGGGCCTTTATGGGATCTACGTAATTGGTAAAGAGTTGCCGATAAACCTCATTATAGAGACGGACAGAGGTGGATATTTCCTTGTATATATCAGAGCTACCGACAGCAAGTAAAACCGTTGCTGACAGCAGTAATCCGATGATAATACTGTTTCTGCGTTTATTTTTGTTCATTTGTATTTCGTTTCCTTTAATGTTTTGACAGTTTTCCATATCTCCTTTGATAGCTCTTCCGGGCTTCGGTTGCCTTCAAGAACGATAAATCGCTCCGGTTCGTTCATCGCCATTTTAAGAAACCCGTCACGTACCCTTTTATGAAAATCCAGGGCTTCCTGTTCCAATCGATCCAAATTTTTATTACCAAAACGCAATTGTCGCTCTTCCAATGAAATATCAAGAATAAACGTCTTATCGGGAACCAATGAATCGGTTGCCGCTGCATTTAATTGTAAAATAAAATCAAGATCAATGCCACGGCCAAATCCCTGGTATGCCGTTGTGGAATCGAAAAAACGGTCGCAAATGACGACTTTCCCCAAGTCAAGTGCCGGAATAATCTGACTCTTCGTTAATTGATACCGACTGGCCGAATACAGCAATAGTTCCGCCATTGGAAGCATATTGTCGTGTTTTTTGTCCAGAAGGATATCCCGAATTTTCTCACCAATTTCCGTTCCACCAGGCTCCCGAAACAGTTGATAAGGAATTCCGACCTTTTCCAGGTGCTGAATTAACGCCGTTATCTGGGTTGTTTTGCCAGAACCGTCAATTCCTTCAAAAGTAATAAATATTCCATTTTTCATAGCAGTAAAGTTAACGATACTTCTTTAAAGAGAAAATCATTACGTGTGTTACTATCTATTTATTTTATTCTACAACTTCCGGTTTCGGACGCAAATCGTCCGGTAAAAACCGGTAACTCAGATATAAAAACGGGGTATCAATGGCCGCTACAACAATTTTAAGGAGATAAGTTGAGAAAACAATTTGCAGGACAACCTTCATGGGAAAAACCCCGATAAACGCAATCAATGAAAAAGTAATCGAATCAATCAATTGACTGGTCCATGTGGAAGCATTATTTCGCAGCCAGAGCATCCGGTTATTCGTAATTTTACGGATCATGTGGTACGCCCAGATATCATGGAACTGTGAAACGAGATACGCAATCATCGATGCCAGGACAATCCGCGGTGCAAAGGAGAAAATGGTCTTCATACCGTCATGGACAGTATCGTATTCCGATGGTTTGATCAATAGAATGAACTGAGAAGTTATCAAATAAAAAACCGCTGCAAAGAATCCAATCAGGACAGCCTTTCGTCCTGCCTCCTGGCCGTAATGTTCGCAGAGCATATCAGTTACCAGAAAGATAGCACCATATACAATATTCCCACCGGTAGCACTCAGGCCAAACAATTTAAACTGTTTTGTGACAAAAATATTGGCCAAAACAATACATACTGCTATATAGGCGTATAACCAGGTTTTACCCATTCGAAACGTAAACAGGGTCACACTGAGTATGACAATAATCATCAGGAAAAATGTAAGTTCGTTTGACATATCAAATTAAAAATGAAAATGTTAACAACTTATAAATTTTTATTTATTCTTCGTCCCAACTACCCATTTTTGAGAATTTTTCAATACGGAGCCGGACCAGTTCTTCCGCCGGTATTGCACAGAGTTCATCAAGGTTTTTTAAAATTGCACTTTTTAATTTTTTTGCCGTCGCATCCGGATTCCGATGAGCACTGCCATTGGGTTCGGTAATCAGTTCATCGGCCACACCGAGATCAAAGAGGTCCTTTGCAGTTACTTTCATCGACTCAGCCGCGATATTTGCTTTTCCGGCATCCCGATACAGGATTGATGCACATCCTTCCGGGCTGATGACCGAATACCAGGTATTTTCCAGCACAATATTACGGTCGCCCACTCCGATTCCGAGCGCTCCACCGCTGGCCCCTTCACCGATAATGCAAATGAGAATAGGTGTTCGCAGACGGCTCATTTCAAAGAGGTTCCGGGCAATTGCTTCCGCCTGACCCCGCTCCTCAGCACCGATACCGGGATACGCGCCCTGAGTATCAATAAACGATATAATGGGTTTATGAAACTTCTCCGCTAGTTTCATCGCCCGCAAAGCTTTGCGGTACCCTTCAGGATGGGGTGAACCAAAATTGCGGTAGACATTCTCTTTGATATTGCGGCCCTTCTGATGACCAACAACAACCACCTTATACCTGTCAATGGTTGCAAACCCGGCAATAATTGACTTGTCATCAGCAAAATACCGATCCCCGTGAATCTCAATAAAATCAGAGCACATTTTATCCAGATAGTCCAATGTGTATGGACGATCCGGATGCCGTGCTAGCTGAACCCGTTGCCAACGATTTAGATTAGAGTAAGTTCGCTTCACCAGTTTATTGAGTTTTTCATCGAGTTTCTGAATCTCATCAATCAGATCCACGCCATTTATTCTTGACAGCTCGCGCATTTCGTCGATCTTCTGTTCAAGTTCCAGTATAGGTTTTTCAAATTCAAGCGTAAGTTTTGCCATAATATTCCAATTAAATATTTAATAGTGCTTTTAAAATAATCTCAACATCCAGAAACAAGGTATGATTCTGCATATAGTAATGTTCGTAATTCTGTTTATCTGTTTCATTTGGTTGATGGGTTTCCTGAAGCTGAAAAAGGCCTGTTAAACCCGGTTTACAGCGTAGCCGACGGATATGCGGATTGGCAGTCAATAATTCACTGCCGACAAAACTCATTTTTCCGGTCAATATTGAAAATAGTAACGGGAATCGCACAATTGTCGGGTGGGCATGATTTCCGTTCCGTTTTGCAAAAATTACTCCAGGAAAAATAATACCTTCTTTGCCCAGAAAACGCTGTTTCTGGAACTTATACCCCGTCAGTAACGCATAGGGAACCATGAGCAATGACATTGAAAGTAATGCCAAAAGTGATAAACCAAAATCAAAAACTCGTTTTAAAAACCGGTTACTCAACCGGTACAGATTATATTCAACTTCAATTAGCGGAATGTCTTCAATTTTTTCGACACTCGACTTTCCAATGATATAATCCAAATTCTGGGGAACAATTTTTATATTCACCCTTACTTTTTTCAAACGATCAAGAATATTCAATATATCGTCGTTGCTGAACTCGTCAGTGGTAAAAATGAT
>CAZAKB010000051.1:0-12053 GCA_964485475.1 uncultured bacterium | reverse complement strand
GATCAAGAATATTCAATATATCGTCGTTGCTGAACTCGTCAGTGGTAAAAATGATTTCTGTAGCTTTGTGAATTCTGATGATTTCGCCCAAATCATTCACAACACCTAAAAATGGAAACCCCAGGGTTTGTTTGAGCGCATATTTTTTATCCACAAAACCCAGTATTTCAAATCCATGTTCAATATGACTCTGCAGTTTTTTAGCTATCCGTTCCCCTTCACTGCCTGTTCCGGCAATAATTGTCCGGCGGGACAGAAGCGCCCGTGACAAGGGTGATTTCGGTGAAATAATCCGGCGGCGCTGAAGATACAGTAAAAATATCCGCCAGCCCGGCAAAAACAACATCACCAGTAAAAAACTCCAAATCAGAAGATGCGGAGAATAAATAAAACTTTTAAAAACCAGATTAAAAATCAGAGATGTGATAAAGGCGAGCACCGATGCAATCGCGGCCCGGGAATAGGACAGATCACGCCGTTGATACAGACCGATTGCATAACCCGTGCCCAGCCAGAGCAACAAATAGAAAATCAACATCGAAAAAACCAGGGATATATCACTGATCGGATAGGGTTGCAGAAAATGGGCCAACATAATTGCGGAAGTAACTGCCAGTCCGTCAACAAACAGGATCACATGTTTGTTCAGAAAGCGTCCGATGAGCGAAATAATTCCACGTACAAGGATGCCCATTCGTAAAGCGATATCGAAAATAAATGAATAGCTTTTACTGAAATGTTTCTTGACGAAGATATCCATCGCCCGATAAAAGGTGATAAAATTGTCAAAACTGGCCAGTTTGGCACTTTCGCCCTTGTAATGAATTATCTTCGTATCGGGAACATAATAAATTTCCCAGCCGGCTTCCTTGATCCGGTAGCAGTAGTCAAGATCTTCACCGTACATGAAGAATGTCTCATCAAGCCCCAATATTTTCTCAAATACGGTCCTTCTGAACATCAAAAAGGAGCCACTGATCGCATCTACCTCAATCAAGTCATCGGGATCTTCATAGGTAAGATTGTACTTTCCAAATAGTTTAATTTTCGGAAACAGCCGGCTTAACCCAAGTATCTTGGGCAACGCAACCTTCGGTGACGGAAAACTACGCCGACAAGCCAACTGCAGTGAGCCATCAGCATTCAATATCTTACAACCTGCGGCACCGGCATTGGGCACTTCTTCAAAGAAATTGATCATGGTTGAAATCGTATCTTCCTGAATCATCGTATCCGGATTCAGGAGCAGCAGATATTTACCGGAAGATACTTTCAAGCCCTGGTTACAGGCAGCAGCGAAACCTCGGTTGTCTTCGTTTTCAATTAAAATGATTTCAGGGAATTTGTATTTAATAATTTCTGTCGTCCCATCAACGGAATTGTTATCGACGACAATGATCTCGTGATTGATGCCGTTGAGGGAATTCTTCAGTGACAATATACTCTGCTGGAGAAACTCCTTTACATTATAGCTGACAATAATTACCGAAATTTTCATTAGTTTAGTTTACCTAACCAACTTAATAAATTCAGTTTCCAGACCATAAATACCGCTTCCCAAACAATGCCTTTGGACATTTTTGAATGACCTTCATTCCGTTCAGTAAAAACAATGGATACCTCAGAAAGTTTATTGCCCTTTTTCCACGCCCTAAAATTCATCTCAATCTGAAATGAATAGCCCGATGACTTAATCCGGTCCAGGTCGATGGATTCGAGCACTTTCCGGTTGAAACATTTAAAACCGGCTGTGGCGTCTTTTACCGGCATACGAGTAATAATCCGGGTGTAAAGATTAGCGGCATAACTCAATAACAACCGCTTGATTGGCCAGTTGACAACATTAACACCGTCATAATACCGGGAACCGATAGCCAGATCAGCGCCTTTTTTACAGGTGTCTATCAGGCGGGGAACATCCTCAGGATTATGGGACAGGTCGGCATCCATTTCCAGGATATACTGATAGCCCTTCTCCAATGCCCAACGGAATCCCTTCACGTAGGCGGTCCCAAGCCCCATTTTACGGGGCCGCTCGATTAAAAATATATTTTTATGGGATTTTTGCATTTCCTTGATTATCATTCCGGTCCCATCCGGACTATTATCATCGATAATCAGAATATCCAGATCAAGTTTCAAGTTATCGAGTTTTTCGATTACCGTATGAATATTTTCTTTCTCGTTATAAGTCGGAATAATGACAACTGATTCCACTAACTGTTTCCCTTCATCTTATTGAGTGATTCGATGACTGAATAGAACGGAACGTTCAGTTCCTTTTTAATTTTTTCACAAGTCAAACCGGTTTGATAAGGTCGCGGCGCTTTTTGATTCAATGCCCTAGTTGTTGTCTTACGAATTAACATTGGGTCCAGATCATAAACACCGGCAATTTTCAAGGCAAATTCGAAACGACTGATATAATCCTTTCCGGCATAATGGTATAAGCCGGTAACTTTTTGATCGATTATTTTCTGGATTGCTTCGGCCAACCCAAAACTCCAGGTAGGATTACCAAACTGGTCATTCACAATCGATATTATCTCAAAACGCCTCAGTTTCTCAATGACCCAGCTGACAAAACTCGCTTTCTGAATAGTTGTGTTCCCGTATAATACATTAGTCCGAATTATGACCCAGGAGATATTGGATTTTTGAATCATTTTTTCCGCATCCAACTTGGTCTGCCCGTAGTAATTGATCGGTTTTGTCGGTTGATCTTCGGCATAGGGTCCAGCACTTCCGTCAAACACATAATCTGTGGAAATGTGAATTAATTTGCTACCGGTTCCAGCCATCGCAGTTAATAGATTTCGAACGCCACCAGCATTGACATTCCAAGCGGTTTCACGGTTGATTTCGGAGCCATCCACATCGGTATAAGCCGCGCAATTGATAATCAGTTCCGGTTGGATTCGTTCAAAAATTTCTTTCACGGCCGCTTGATCAACAATATCCAATTTATGATAAACCGCCGAACAGTTGTATTCCAGACAATCCTGTAGATCACATGCCGTAATTATATGAGATTTGGATAGTTTTCTGACGCACTCTTCACCGAGCATTCCATTTGCGCCGGTAATCAGGATATTCATCGGTTTTATAATTTGGATCCTTTATTGCGAAATTCGTCGAGTTTAATCCGAAGCGTCTGATCGCTTAAGGCCAGGATTTTGGCCGCATAAACAACCGCGTTAATGACACCCGCTTTACCAATTGTCATCGTCGCCACCGGAATTCCTTTGGGCATCTGGACAATCGACAGCAAGGCATCTATTCCATTCAGTGATGATGCATCTAACGGTACACCAATGACCGGAAGATTCGTAATCGCCGCAACGACTCCCGGCAGGTGTGCGGCCATTCCGGCACAGGCAATGACAACCTGTGTGTCGTCTTTTTCGGCAATACTCATATAATTAACCAGTTCGTTGTGTTGACGATGCGCGGACAACACCTGAATATCACAGTCAAGATTAAAAAATTCAATGTACGGTTTAGCCGATTCCAGAACCGCCAAATCCGAGGTACTTCCCACAATTAAAGCTATTTTTGACATTTTCTCACTGACTCCAAATTAATTTACACGCCCCTGCATCAATAGGCAATTGATAATTCAACCCTGGGCTAGTTCAGGTTACCCGTTAATTTTCCTTGTCAACAGTCCTGAAAGTCCGGGCTATAATTTCCATTTGCCGGGTATAATTCACGGTTTTTTCTCCCGGTGAGTATACCAGCATATCAATGACATAAGTTTTATCACTATACTTGTCGTAAAAGGAATAAGTCACAAAAGGACCGCCCCGTGCCTCTTCTTCATGGTACCAGAGCCCCCACATGCGTAATGCATTCCAACCACCAAGTTCAACAAACTTATGCCCCAGAAACCGTTTCTCGGTTTTGATCTGACCATAGAGACTTCCAATCGCTTCCCGCTTCTGGAAAAGCCCGTTTGCGGTCAGCCATTCGGTTTTAATACCTTTTGCCCAGGAAATCGAAATCCAGCGATAAGGCAATGCTCGGCCCAGCCAGACAAAATTCTGGTTAGGATATTCGCGAATAATCTGGTAATCACTGGGCATCCGCATGGTCCATCCATATTTATTACCCAGTTTCCGGGACAGGTCTTTCTGTTCATAACGACCGAATAAGAACCGCGATTGGCGTTCGATATATTTCTGGTCGATTTTTGAATAAATCCAAGCCTGTCGTTCCATGATAAAATCCGACAGTTTATCCATGTCGTATCCGGCAGCGATAATTAAGGTTTGGACATCCTGCCAGGTATTCGGTAGCGCAAATAGCGCCACAGTGTCCTGCTTGATTGATTCCAGCCGCTCTTCACTCAGCAATCCTTTGATCAACCGGCGGGCCGTATCATTAACGTTCATATCAACCACAACAATCGTATGAGGATAATAAAGAAACTCCTTAAGTTGATCCAGAGGATGCCAGCTGGTCATATAATAATGTTGGAACTCTGGTGTCCGAATCCCGAAGGAAAAGGTCGTATCGATTGCCGTCTGGACTTTTTCCAGGACGGCATCGGAAGCAACAATATAAACCACATCGGACGGGCCCTTCGCCATGCGTTTGGCTCCGCAACCAGATAATAATGCGACAATCAGTAGTAAGAATACTGGATTTTTTCTCATCAATTCTTCTTCTCCCGGATGACTCTCAAACACGCCGGAAATTATAGGGAAATCATCGAAAAACCAAGGCTTTCCGATTCCAGCCTATCACAACAACAATGGATTTGGTCCCTCATTTCGCTTTATTTACTCGTCCCTAATAATCCATATATGTCGATAATAAAGCCTTCCGAAAGTTTCTTCTCTTGTTCCTGAGCACCTGCCCGACCAGATTGCCGGCAAGCAGACGGAAAGCCCCGGAACGAGATTTATTTATAGCGGATTTATATATTAGCGATGAACTGGGAAAGGTTAGTGCTCTTGGAAATCCTAAATTTCCGTCTTATCTGACTTCGATATACTTCAATGGTCTTCACCGATAAATTGGTCAGATTGGCGATTTCTTTGGTATTCATTTTTAATTTCAGGAATGCGCACAGGCGTAGTTCCTTCGATGTCAGATCCGGGTATTTCTCAAGCAGATTTTGATAATAATCCTCATGAATATTCAGTAGCGAATCAACTTTCGCGTCGGCCTGTTTTTTCTCACTCAAGGCGCTGTAATGCCGGCAAATGGTCTCAAATTCGGAAAACAGCTGGTCCCTAGTAACAATTTCTTTGGGCATAATTTCCCATCTGATAATACGCCAATTTTATGTAGTAGCGCGGAAATAGGCCGCGCAATTTTATTTAAAGTAAATTACCGTTTTTGGATCGTAATCCGCTTCTTGAATTCGTATTTTTGGGCATCGGCCCGGGATGCATCAAGCACGGTCAGTTTCACCGTATAGTCACCGGCCATCATATAGGCATGCTTGGCGGCTTTTCCGCTTGCCGTGATACCATCACCGAAATCCCACTGGTAAAGCAGCATACGATCAGAGGTCTGGGTCTGGGCTTCAAAAAATACAATATCCCGTGCCCCGCCAATATACAGTACTTCGGGTGACACGTTGATTTCTACGATCGGATCCGGTAATACGGTGATGATAACCGTATAGTTATTCGGCTGTCCAAAACCGATTTCCTTGTACCACACTTTGAATGTTGCCGTAAATTTACCGGCAGTTTTGTATTTATGTTCGACCGTCAGCCCGCTGCTCTTTTCGCCATCACCGAGTTCCCATTCGAAAGCAATCGGCACGTTGAAGGGATTGGAAACTGCGGGAACCATTTTAATCGTCTGTCCCAGATCGATAACCTGGTTATCCGGCAATTTCACTTCCGGCAAATCGTCAACAACGATTTTCTGGGCCAGGCTCCAGAGGTCACCACACTTGGCCTGAACCTGATACGTACCGGAATTCGAAAAGGATTTACTGGCGGTCAGTCCCTTGACTGTCGTCCCATCACTGAAATACCATTCCGTATTTTCGACCGTAGCGGTAATTATTTTCGTTGTCTTTAGTTTAAAATCCATGGCTTTACCGACAAACGCGGCGTCGGGACCACTGATAGCAATTTCAGAATAATCAAGGATATCAACAGTGATACTGTCCAGCGCGAAATCGCAATAGGTTCTGCTATTATCTTCCACGTACAGACGAACTTTATAACTACCGGTTTTCTTGTACTGATGTTGTCCGGAAACGCCTTCTGCCTTTAACCCATCACCATAATCCCAGAGATAGGTTTTGATAAAACCATCCTGATCACTGCTCTTTTTTCCCGTGAAATTCAGTACTGTATTCAGGTAACTGCGGTAGGTTTTTGCACTGCTGGGCTTATCATTTGAAGCAAATACTTCAATGGCGGCCTTTGGTGCGGCATTTATAGCAATCAGATGACTGGTTTCGGCATTATTGCAGCCCTGGTCGGAATCGGTCTGGATTTTCAGTTTTACGGTATAGCGGCCGTGGGACGTGTATTTATGGGCTATCGAATCACCAAGCCCGGTCGTACCATCACCAAAATCCCAATCGTAACTCACAATATTGGAATTGGCGGCATGGGATTCTGAGGCATCAAATGCGATTTCCTCCCCAACACAACCCTGTTCAATCATTGTAAAACTGGCTGTCGGCGCAGCAATGACCTTAACACTTAGTTCACTTTCAGAGGTATTCTCACAATCACCGATTTCCGGAACCATGATCATCAGTCTGACAGTATAGAGTCCGGCTTTTGTATAGACATGGGTTGGATTAATGCCGCCGCCCTGTTCACCATCACCGAAATCCCATTCATAACTTTTAATCAGACGATCACCGCCACGGGATTTGGACCCGTCAAACTGTACAACGGTGTTCGCGCAAACCGTCTGATCCTCGCCGGCATCCGCAACCGGAGCGTCAATCACATGGATCAGCAGATCGGATATTGACGAATTACAGGGCAGATTACTATCATCGGATACGGTCAGCCGGACCAGGTAATTACCGCCTCGTTTGAAGGAATGAATCGGATTGATTCCATCAATTGTGGCGTTATCCCCGAAATTCCACTGATACCGCATCAGGTCTTTTTCATTGTCTACGGATTTACTGGCGTCAAACATGACCGGTTCGCCGGCGCAAACGGTATCGCGATTTACCTCGGCGACTGCCATCGGCGCCGAATTAATCTGCACCCGGATAATCTGCTGCTGAATTGAGTTTGACAAGCCCAGCCCATCGTTGGTCCTGAGAACAACCGGATACACACCAGGCTGCTGATAGGTGTATTTAAATTTCGCACCCGAGCCGACACTGCCGTCACCAAAATCCCAGGAATAGGTCAATTTATCTTTATCGGCATCGGAACTGTTTGATCCATTGAATAAAAGCGTCTGATCACAGGTGATGATATCACTGCCACAGTCCGGTTTCGGAGGGTAATTGACCGCAATAATCTGGGTCGTTTTTGTAATGCCATTCGCTGCATTGGAATTATCCTTAACAGACAGAGTGACGGTAAACCGTCCCGGTTCTTTAAAACTGTGTTTTACTTTGGCGCCCTGTTTAACCAGGCTGCCATCACCGAAATCCCACTCGAAGAGATCAATGCTGCCATCCACATCATAGGACATTTTACCGTCAAAAGAAACGGTTTGTCCCGGAGCAATGCGCGGCATGGGTGGAATGTTGGCTACCGGCGGTGTATTGACATAAACAATGGTTGTATGAATATCCTGAGCGCCATTATTATCTGTGACAGTTAATTGAACCTGATAAGTGCCCGGTTTTTCATAAACATGTGTAACGTTCTTCCCTTCCAGGACAACTCCCTGGTCTACTGTCCATTTATAATTTTCGATTTTTCCATCGGAATCATTTGAGAATCCGCCTTTTAAACGGACTTTTTCGCCAATTGCGACAATCTGTTCCCGCCCGGCATCAGCAACCGGCGGACTGTTCACGATGATTGTAACGGTTTCGGACTGGATCGCTGTTTTTGTACCCGAAGCATCCTTGACGGTTAATGTCACACTGTACGTACCCGGCAATGCATAGACATGGGCGATCTTTATTCCGCTGCCGGTCTTATTATCCCCGAAATCCCACTTGTATTCAATAATTTCGTCATCGCTGTCAGAGGAACGACTGGCATCGAATTCAACCACGCTTTCGTTGAGCAGCCGATTTCCCCCGGCATTGGGAACCGGCGGATCGTTAGCCCGGATTGCATAATTGATTTCGTTTGAATTATTTAATGTAGACGTGTTATCGATAACGAGTAATTTGACCGGATAGGTACCGGGTTTAGCGTATTGGTGGCTGATTTTGACACCGGCTTTTGAAGAACCATCACCCAGTGTCCAGCGATATTCGGATAGTTGCCCATCGGGATCAATGGAGCTTGCCGCATCCATCACAACCAGTTCATTGACGGCCACGATTTTAGGAAATTCTGCCGCAGCAACTGGTGGAGCATTGACCGTAATCATTTCTTGTAAATAGGATTCGGCGTTGGCCAGTTCGGAATCATCCTGGGCGGTCAGTTGCACGGTATATTTGCCCGGCTGGCTGTACTTATGACTGGTACTGATGCCTTCCGCTTTGGCGCCGTCACCAAAATCCCAACTGTATTTTACGATCTCACCATCACTGTCAATCGATCCGTTAGCATCCATGGATACCGGTTCATCAACGGCAATCAGATTTTTCGCCAGATTAAACCGGGCCTGCGGAGCCCGGTTAATCCAGATGTCCGCCGTGTTTTTACCTTTTGTACATAATGTCGTACCATCATCTTCGACCGTTAACATCACTTTATAATTACCCGGCCGGGTGTATTTATGGCTGACTTTGACACCGGTTTTCATCGTGCCATCACCCATATTCCACTGATAACCAATTATGTTTCCATCGGTATCGGTGGATTTATTTCCGTCAAAAAAGATATTTTGATAAGGCGCCGCTTTTTCGGCTCCCTCAATCCTGGCATGTGGTGGATCATTGACAATCACTGTTTGGGTTAGCCGGGAAGTATTAGCCACGTAAATCGAATTATCAACCACCAGCAGTTTAACAGGGTGTTTCCCTGGTTTTTTAAAGTCATGAGCAATACGCACGCCCTGATCGGTTTCACCACCCTCAAAGAACCATTTATAAGTCAGTTCATCGCCGTCAGCATCGGAAGATTCCGTGGCATCCAGGATCAGCGTGTTACACTCCGCCAGCGGGATAACCTTGAATTTGGGGACCGGCAGGGAATTCCGGGCGGCGAGTAGCGGCGGATAATCCAGCGGCAGAATTATACCTTTATTATCGGTAATCCATATCTGGACGTTATTGGTCGCTACATTGCCTTCAATAACCAGCGATGCTTTCCGTCCCATTTCCTCTTTTTGCACAGCAATCGCGGTCATCACCAGTTTCCCGTCGCCGGATGCTTTGATTTTCAGATTGTTTCGAAAATTTGATTCAAAAGCGATTTTATTGGGACTGCGATCGATATCACCATCAAAATTATTCACAAGAATCGTGTCACAATTCGGGGGAACTGTAAATGTAATTTGAGTGCTCATACTGGGATTGTTTGCCAGCCGCAGCGCCAAAGCCGGAGATAAAACAAT
Organism: uncultured bacterium; assembly: GCA_964485475.1. GTDB lineage: Bacteria > Fidelibacterota > UBA2242 > UBA2242 > UBA2242 > B118-G9. The sequence continues at coordinate 2,420 of CAZAKB010000051.1, read as the reverse complement.
CGACCCATCGATGGCCTCGTTACGTTTGTCATCAGTCGAAGCAAATACCTGGTAACGGTTCCGGCCCGATCCGCTGATACCATCGACTACAACCTGGAAAAGCGTGCGGTCGCCTTTTGGCTGGCCTTGATTCATAGCAAAACTGCCGATTGTTCGCCAGCGATTATCATAATACTGGTCCGAACCAAGTGTTAAATTTACGAGAGCAGCGGCGACATTCAGGGAATCATCAATGGAAAAGATATTCGGACTTATTCCATTTTGTCCGAAAACCAAGTAACGGGTCTGGGAATTCTGTCCGGGATTATCGTAGGTATCACCCAGATCGGCATCGAATACCCGAAAATAGACCTTCCCGGGATAAGCCGACGGAATATCGACATTGATAATCATCCGATAAAGGCTGTCCCCTTTATCCAGTCCGGCATCAATTCCGGATGTTATTAAAAAATTCTGATCAATAATTTGGGCGTTTACCAGTAACGGAATTAAACACACCAGCAGAATTTTTAAAATTTTCATAAACATACCTTTAATTAAACTTTCAGTAAGTTGGAATTGCCCCGACTTAATATTTCCCAATATCCATTACTACCATAGTCAGATCATCTTCAAATGTCTTTTTATCTTCACCGACCCATTGCTTCAATTCAGCGACGACGAGATCGATGAATTCTTCCGGAGCCACATCCTGATGAGTACTGATCAAATTAATCAGTCTGTTGTCATTGAACAGTTCACCTTCCGGATTGGCCGCTTCAACAATACCATCTGTGTACATGACCAAACGGTCGCCATCTTTCAACTTGGTCTCCTCAATCGGGCAATTGATGACGGGCAAAAACCCGATAATCATCCCTTTCGGTTTTACCCGAATCATCTCCTTGTCTTTTCTCCGCCAGATATACAGTGGACAATGTCCTGCATCAGCCGTAATTAGTTTTTTCTTCGCTATATCGACATAGAGATACATTGCTGTTAAAAACTGGTCTTCCATTTTTCCGGCCAGCAATCGGTTCATTTCGTTCAGTACCTTCGAGGCGTCTGCACCAATGCTGCTTTGCTGGGAAAAGGTCACTTTCACCATTGTACTGATCATGGCTGCGGGAATTCCGTGCCCGGAAACATCGGCAACCAGAACTCCGACACAATTATTTTCCAGGACATGGAAATCGTAGAAATCACCGGCGACACCTTCCATTGGAATATAGCGGGCTCCAAACCCAAGTCCGTCCATATTTGGGCCGCCCACCGGCAAAATCGATTGCTGAATCTTGCTGGCGATTTTTACTTCTGCCTGAATTGCGAAGAGTTCTTCTTTAACCTTTACGGCTTCGCCCAGACTGATGGCCATTTCCTGAAGCGATTCACCCAACTGACCCAGTTCATCTTTGGAATTGACTTTGACTTTCACGTCAAATTCACCACCACCGATCTTTTTAGCAATAGTGGTCATGTATCGCATTGCGCCGGAAAAGGATCGTGCAAAAAACACTGAAAAAACTACACAAAGGATTATTGCCAGACCAACCCATTTGACAATGTCGCGCTTGGCTGCCTCTACCATCGCGTAGGCCCTACTGGACTCGTCGGCCACGATAATGCCCCATTTGACATATTGTGAGACGGCAAAATTACTCAGGTATCCGACATTCTTATACGTAAACGGTTCGATCTTGGAAATCCGGGCTTCGCCACTGAGACTGTTTTTTACTATTGACATGATCGGATAAAGCAATGTGTCACCGGATACAAAACGGTCATTATTGCTAAACACAACTTCTTCGGTTTCATTGACAATGTAAAGTTCCCGGGCACCAATCGAAATTTCCGATGAAATGAAATTTATGATGGAGTTCAGATTAAATACACCCCGTAGCACCGCCCGCTGGCCGTCTTCCCACTGAATTGGCACTTCGATTGGCAAAAACAATTGTTTACTGTTTGGCAGAATCACAGGGGCGCGAATAATAAAATCCTTATCGCTCATTTCACCTGAAAATTGAATGAGCTCCGCAACTTTTTCCGGATCCTGGTTGTACAATTCCACGACCTGTTCATTTTTCATTGTGGACAATTGCTCTCCTGAATCTGACAATTTGAGGATCAAAACAATTAGCTCATCGATCTGATTGAGTTTGGCATTCAGGAGCGAATTGATCAGGTCTGACGTCATATAAGGGTCGTTTTCAATAAATTCCGCAGTAGTTTTTAAATTCGATAACCAATCGCCAATATACACTTCGTCAACCGTCCGGCGCAGCTGATCGATAATCAGATAATACTCTTCATTTAAAACACTCTTCAACTCGTCTTCCGCTTTTTTCATTGTGAAATATTCAGCAATAATCAAGGGCACCATTGTGACGACAAAGAATGCAATAAGGAATTTTTTCAGAAGTGATGGCCTAAATATTTTT
>CAZAKB010000050.1:12126-20654 GCA_964485475.1 uncultured bacterium | reverse complement strand
GCAGGCCGGGCAGAGTTCGGGTGCTTCCAGGCCTTCCATAATAAAGCCGCAATTCATGCAGCGCCAAAACGTCGGTTCATCTTTTTTGAAGACTTTGCCATCTTCGATGTTTTTAGCCAGGTCATTGTACCGTTTTTCATGCTGCTGTTCCGCAATTGAGACGGCGTCAAAGACATCGGCGATCTGGTCAAAACCCTCTTCCCGGGCGATTTTGGCATAATCAGGATACATAGACGACCATTCGTGATATTCACCCGCGGCGGCTGCTTTCAGATTATTCAGCGTGCTGCCGATGACTCCGGCGGGAAAGGCAGCGGTGATCTCCACATCGCCGCCATTGAGAAATTTGAAAAAGCGCTTGGCATGTTCCTTCTCCTGGTTGGCGGTCTCTGTAAAGATTTCCGATATCTGGCGATAACCGTCTTTCAGTGCTTTGGACGCAAAATAGGTATATCGCATCCGTGCCTGGGATTCACCGGCAAAGGCGGTCATTAAATTTGTTTCGGTTCGACTTCCTTTTAAATCCATCATGTATCTCCTTTTGTTAATTGCTATCAGAGGTGGCTATTGAAAAAATCTGATCAAGACTATATTCCGAGTTTTTTTCCTTAATGTCAAGGTTTGCGGCATTAATCATCGCGGCTGCTACAGTTGCACCCTTGATTGGCCGGTATTTTTTAAGAAACGGAAGTATTGTTGTAAACAGGTAAGTTGCTCCGATTCCGATTGATTCCAATATCCGATATTCTTTACGTTTTCCGGTAAGTATCGACGGTTTGAAGATGATGATATTTTTGAAATTGAGTCCGGCGACTGCGTCTTCGAGTTCGCCTTTCATGCGTAGGTAAAAATTCTTTGAGTGGGAATCAGCGCCGGCGGAGGAGACGAGTAAATACTGCTTTACGCCATTCTCAAATGATGCTTTAGTAATCTCATACTGATAAGTATAGTCGATTTTATACTGGGCCGCCTGGCTGCCGGCTTGCCTGATGGTCGTTCCCATGGCGGAAAAGAGATCATCGCCGGTGAGATGCTTTTTCCAGAACTGGATATCCTCGAAATTCACAACATGAGTAACGAGCTTTTTATGCGTAATATTGGGAGATCGCCGGACAAATATTTTTACTTTTTGATACTTCTGATTTTCAAGTAACTGGTTAACAAGATGATGGCCCACTAATCCGGTGGCGCCGATGACGATAGCTGTTTTTATTCTGGGATGTCCCATAGAAATTTCCCGGTATTTATAATATTGACAATTTGTTGTACCGCCTGCTCTGATTTGCGGATTACGGCCTCTTCGGTGTTGAAGGCATTATGGGGAGTTAGAATCACATTAGGATAGGTGGCAAGTTCTTGAATAATTTTCAATTCCTTATCCTCAATTGTAATGCCCTGACGTAGTGAAATACCCAACAGGTTTTCTTGGGGATAGACATCCATTGCGACGCCACCGAGAATACCTTCGTCCAGCAGTCGCTTTAAATCCGACGGAATGGATTGTTCACCACGGGCAATATTGATAAACAGGGCGCCGGGTTTGGCTGATTTCAGCGTGCTGTAATTGAAATAACCGGTATTCGCCGGAGTCAGGTTCATCGCCGTGACAATAATATCTGCCTGTGGAAGCTTATCAGCAAATTCAACATAGTCCACATCGGTGTGTTTTTTAATAATATCCACGCCGTAAACGGTCATGTCGAGACCACGGCCGATCCGGACAATTTCATAACCAATATTTCCTATTCCAACAACCAGTAATGTTTTTCCCTGAACTTCCAGGCCGGTGATTCCATCGCGGTAGAAAGTGCTGAATTGCCTCATCTGGGTTGGCAGCTTTCGTATCAGTGCCATCCAGAGCAACATGGCCTGTTCAGCGACCGATCGATTACAATAGAGGGGCAAATATCCGAACTGAACGGCATTATCCGTTTTGCTCTGAAGGGATTTGTAATAATCATAGCCGGTACTGCGGGTCAAAAAGGCTTTTACTTCAGTCAGCCAGGAATCGGGTATAATGGTTTGAGTGCGGGTACTGATGATTTTTGCCGGAGCACTTTGATGATCGCACTCCTGGATAGTTTTAAAAGTGAACCCGGCTGTGATAGTATTCGGTAAAAATTGCCTCAGATGCCGCTCTTCTTCGTCAAAGGCTTCGTAAAAATAAACATCATACTTATCCATACTAAAATCCCGAAATTAAAGGAGAGATTCCAAACCGTTCTGAAAACGCCGAAGACCTTCGCGAAGGTTTTCCATACTATTGGCGTAAGAAAATCGCACATAGTTTTCCATTCCGAATGCTGTACCGGTCACGACGGCGATATGGGCGTTTTCGAGCAGGTATACACATAAATCATTGGTGTCTGTAATTCCGTTACGGTTATTTTTAATGTAATAGCCAACATTTGCCATTGTATAAAATGCACCTTTCGGGAGTGAACAGGACACATGTGGAATTTGATTGATTTCATTGACGAGAAAATTTCGTCGTCGGTCAAATTCCAGGCGCATCTTTTCAATGCTGCCGTCATCTTCGCTCAACGCTGTGACCGATGCTTTTTGAGTAATTGAGGTCACACAGGATGTCGTGTGTCCTTGAAGCCGGGTGGCGGCTTTGATAATATCGATGGGGCCGGCGGCGTAACCCATACGCCAGCCCGTCATGGCAAAGGCCTTTGAAACGCCATTAATTACAATGGTCCGTTGTTTGATTTCAGCCGATACCTGGGCAATTGAATAGTGTTCTTCGCCATCATACACCAATTTTTCATAAATTTCGTCGGAAATGACTAGCAAGTCATGTTTTACACATATATCTGCAATGGCTTGGAGTTCGACTTTTGTGTAAACAGCGCCGGTCGGATTATTTGGTGAATTCAGGATCAGGACTTTTGGTTTTTTCAGTGTCTTCAGTACGTTATCCAACTGCTCGGCTGTTATTTTAAAATCCGTGGATTCATTGGCTGGTAAATAAACCGGAATAGCATCCACCATTTCGACCTGGGACGGATAGCTGACCCAGTAGGGTGTCGGTATCAGGACTTCGTCACCGGAATTACAAAGGGCCATCAACACCGTTGCGATGGATGCTTTGGCTCCGGGAGTAACTAAAATTTCATCGGGAGAATAATCCAGATTGTTTTCATTTTTCAACTTTGCACAGATGGCTTTTCGCAGTTCCGGAATTCCTGATGCAGCAGTATAACGGGTAAAATTATCCTGGATTGCCTGAATGCCGGCAGCTTTAATATATTCCGGTGTGTTGAAATCCGGTTCGCCAACGCCAAAATTGATAACATTGATTCCTTTGGCGGCCATTTCGCGTGCTTTGGCATGCATAGTCAGGGTGGGGGAAGGTTTGATGGCTTTTGCTCTCTGTGAAATATATTCGGACATAACTGCACTCCCTAAAATGAATTCGGTAGATAAGATACAAATTTGCAGAGTAAATATTAAGGGGAAATCTTATTTCAGTATTTCTTCACCGCTGAAACTGCGATACAGGCTCAGTTGTTTCAGGATATCTTTGTAATCTGTGTTGTTATCGACAATGATTTCGGACAGTATTTCTCCGAGTCCGGGGCCGATCATGAATCCCTGCCCACACATTCCGGTTGCCAGCAGCAGGTTTCTATATTCTTTTGCAAAGCCAACAATCGGAAACCCATCGGGAGTCATGGGATAGAGTCCGCGCCAGGTGCGCCGGACCCGCAGATTACGAAGTTTCGGATAAAGGTGAACCATACGTTTGATAACCTGGGGAAGGAACACGGAAGTGTTATCACAATCGGTGCCGGTGATTTTCGGATCGGGCGTAATACAAAACACCACCTGGCCTTCGGCATTCTGGTAAAAATAGTAGTTGGCGGACCCCGCTTCCGGCCGGATATCAACGATCATTGGCTCAAAAAACCGCTGGACCGGCTCGGTTATGCCCGCTTCATGGGAATCAGGGAAAACTGGAATGTTCAAATTCAATAGAGCACCCAATTCTCTGGAATAAGCACCAGCTGCGTCGATAATCAACCCGGCCGGGTACTTTTTCCTGCTGGTAATAACCGAGGTGATTCTCGAATCTTCGGCTTCAAATCCGGTAACCGGCTCATTAAAATGAAAATCGACTCCCTGTTGTTGGGCCAGCATATAATAGGCATCGATCAATTTTAACGGTGACGCCGATCCATCTTCCGGAGAATAAGTCCCGCCTCTCAGTTTATCACGATTGATTCCGGGAACCAGTTCTTCAATTTCGTCGGTTCCGATCCAATCAATATTCAGTTCATAATGCTTTTGAAATTCCAACAATTTTTTCAGATTTACTTCATCTATTTCGGAATAGACCGGGAATAAATAACCGCCGGCGATCCAGTTCACATCAAAACCGTATTCCTCTTCCATTCGCGAGACAATTTCAATGGTTTTGCGACAGATCGCAATTTTAGCCGGATCGGAATGTGTAGCCCTGATTCCACCAATGGCCGCCCGGTTCTGCCCACGTCCGGCGGAATGCAATTTTTCCAGTACAAGAACAGACTGGCCTTTTTGGGAAAGATAAAAACTGAGTGGTACTCCAATACTGCCAGCACCAATAATGATTATATCGTAATTCGTCATAGTTTATTCCAAAATTTCTTCATTGATTAAAGCATACATCGGCACTTCAACACTGAGCGGCCTCTTGCTGCCGGAAGTCACCTCATCCCAGCTCACTCCGGCCATCTGAAAAACACGGGGAAGTAGTACCGAACAGTTTTTTCCACCGCAGGCGCCCATTCCGACACGGGCCTGTTTTAACTGGTTGACATCTCGAATATTGTGCTCTTTGATATAATCAATCAGTTCCTGCACCGTTACCATTTCACAGTGACAGACGATCCCATTTTCGGGCATGTAATTAAATGAAGGTTCTGAAACAGGTTCGGTCACTTTTGGCGACTGGACCCGGATGCCGCTGACTTTCGGACCGTTTATCAATGACGATTTTACATGAACAAGATGGGTTTTATATTTTTTGTTGAACCGGATTTTAATGACTTCAGCATCCTCAAGATATTTGCCCGTCTGATTCATAACCGGAATCCTGTCACCGATCTTGAAATCCGGCAGATATTCGTGGGGCAGAATCACTTCGGCACTGGAATCATCCAGTTTGCGGGCCAGTGTAATGGCCAGACCGGGACAGATCAGAACGCACAACCCGCAACCGGTACAACCATTCAAATAGCGCGGAATATCCATAATTGTGCCTAGTTTTTCTTCCAATTGGATGGCATTTACCGGGCAAACAGACGTACAGGGATTACAGGGAATTTCCTCGTCACAACGAATAATCGGCTGAAATGATTCATTTAATTCGACGGTGACTGGTGAGAAAATAACGCCGGGTTTACTTTTCAGGATTTCAGCCTTTTTGTTCCATTCCGGGTCGATCTGGATTTCTTTTCCCAATAGCTTTGCCATTTCCAGTCCGGCAATTCGACCGCCAAACATGGCTGACGATGCTTCGGCTATTTCAGAGGCGTCACCGGCTTTCACTACTGTGAAACCGAAATCAACGGCCATATCGTAAAATTCATCCACAGGCGTCAGGCCAACGGCAATAAGCAATGTATCAACCTCAAAGGTTTTTGCTGTGTCCAGAATAGGCTGATACTGTTTATCCACCTTGGCGATAGTGATTTTTTCAACCTTACCATCACCTTCAGCAGAAAGAATCGTATGATTCAGATAGAGAGGTACGCCCATACGTTGAATTTTATCCGCATGAACTTTGTACCCGGAGACATTATCAAGGATATCGCAGATTCCAACCGCCTGAATTCCGGCCTGAAGGGCATGATAGGCCGCGATCAGTCCGACATTTCCACTGCCGATAATAAATACCCGATCCGATGCGTGAATCAGATCGCGATTGACCAACGTCTGAAAGGCACCAGCGCCATAAACTCCCGGCAGATTATTGCCTGGGAAAATGAGTGATTTTTCCCGTGCACCCGGTGAAATGACCAATCCCTTAAAATTAATGATAACATAGCGGCGATTGTCTACAAAAATACCAGCCTTTTGGTCTTTGAATATGCCAACGACTGAAGAATTGGTATAAATTCCAATGTTCTTATACTGTTCCTGTTTTTTATCCAGAATTTGAGCAATATCAATACCCCTGGTCCCGGCATAACAATCTTCGATTGAACCGAAAAATTTATGAGTTTGCAGCAATAATTTTCCACCAAGTTGATCTTTATCATCAACCAGGATCACCGAAAAGTCCAGCTTCGCGAGCTCAATCGCGGCTGTCATACCGGAAGGTCCACCGCCGATGACCAAGACATCACATTCTTCAATCAACTTCTGATGATTTTCAAGAGGTGAATCATCTTTTGGAATTTCAGGGAGGTGAATCAATGGGAATATTTCCATGTTTTCCCGCAATGGCGTGACACAGGATTTTAAGGGAAATCCATTGATGATCAATGTGCAGTGTGAACATTGTCCGTTTGCACAGAACAGGCCCTGAGGTGTATCTCCCCTGGAATGAATATTAAATATATGAATTCCATTTGCGATAAGTGCAGATGAGACTGCTTCACCTTCAAAGCCAGTAAATTCTTTACCTTTGAAAAAAAAGCGGACTTTTTTTCTATTTTCGGGAATTTCCAGTATAGGATGTCGATGGATACGATTCATGATTCCTCTCGATAAATTGGGGCTGTCGAAAAATGCCTCTTATTTCTTTGTCAAAAGCTGTGCCAGTAATTATTGGAATAGCTATCTGGTAAGATACTGCGAATACGCGTTTTATTTTACTGAAAAAATGATATATTTATCCTATTAATAAAAAGGTGAAATTTTACATGATGATGGAGATTCAAGTTATGAAGCAGACTATTCTCGCTGTTGAAATTCTTTTTGTACTGGTTATTTTGACGGGCATTTTTTCATGTTCAAATAAGCCGTCTTATATGGAAATGGTTTTAAATGGTGAGTTTAGTGAAGCCAGGCGTCTGATCAAGCAGGATCTTTCGATGAATGACTTCCTGTCCCCAAGTCTCCGAACCGCGCTAGAGATGCATTTGGTCCGTATGGATCGAATCGAGAAGGATTTTACTTTGACAGAATCAGAGGTAATTAATTACGTAAAAACGTATGTTCCCGATGTGAGTACTGATGATTTGCGAAAATGGGAAGAGTTAAAGTTACTGGAATATAAGATTATTGACGGTCAGAAACGGTATTTTAACAATGCTCAATATAACCTGTTTCGTCTGAACCAGGAATTAAAGGCTCTAAAGAAAAAGATTGATAATGAACGCGGTGTGATCTCCGGGGAAAAGGAATTTCCTCTAGACGAACATATTGCTTCGATTATCACCGAATCGAAGGAGAGCGGTAACAGATATGTGAAGCCCGTTAAAATGCGTATCAAACAGAGCCTGATCGTGGATGAGAATGTTGTTCCTGAGGACAAAACGATTCGCTGCTGGATTCCTTTCCCACGGGAAATTGAAAATCGTCAAACCGATATAAAAATACTGGCTACTGAACCTGCTAACTATCAGTTGGCTGATACTAGTAAAATGCAACGGACGATCTATTTCGAGAAACCATCTAATGGTAATGCAAAAACAGAATTTTCAGTTGAATATACTTACACTGTTTATGGTGGTTATGTACCGATTGATCCAGAGAAGGTTGTTCCGGTAGTTCCCAGGGATGATTTAAACCAATACCTTGCTGAGCGAAGGCCACATATTGAATTCTACAACAGACTGCGAAAATTATCCGAGTCCATCGTCGGTGATGAAAAAAATCCCTATCGTATTGCCCAAAAACTGTTTACCTGGGTTGACACAAACGTCACCTGGGCGTCGGCGCGGGAGTATTCTACTTTTTATAATATCCCGGAGTATGTCATCGATATGCGCCATGGCGACTGCGGTATGCAGACATTGACGTTGATGACACTCTGTCGGATGAACGGGATTCCAACAAAATGGCAATCCGGCTGGGAGTTTCAACCTCCTGATGACAGTATGCATGACTGGTGTGAGATCTATTTTGAACCATACGGCTGGGTACCGATGGACGTGACCTATGGTCTGCGGAAGACTGATGATGAAGATTTGAAATGGTTTTACCTCAGCGGAATGGATAGCTATCGCCTGATTTTTAACGACGATTTTTCCCGTTCATTTGATCCGGTCAAGAAATATTTTCGTTCCGAGACCATCGATTCACAGCGCGGTGAGGTAGAGTGGGAAGGTGAGAATCTTTATTTTGATCAATGGAGTTGGAATCTCGATTGGGAAGTGCTTGAATAAGTTGTTGATTTTATGAAAAAAAATCAACAGAGATGGTTTGTGTCGATCTGTATCGGTATAGTCGCAACGCTGACGGCTTTGCTGAGTTCACAAACCGCACTGATCGATCGTTGGGAAAAACAGGCCCAGGATTTAATTCAACGGAATTGCACCCGGGAAATTCATCCTCAGGATGTTGTCATTGTTGCCATTGATCAGAACAGT
>CAZAKB010000050.1:0-12026 GCA_964485475.1 uncultured bacterium | reverse complement strand
CATGATTACCCGAATCTGACGGCGCCAATCCGATCTTTTCAGGAGAGTATGGCAATGCCTGGGGCTGTCAATTTTTTTACCGATGATGACGGCGTTTGCAGACGTATTCCATTGATTTACCGCTATGAAAACCAAATTATCCCATACATGGCGTTATCCGCCGCAATGGTTTATACCGGCGATAGCACATTGACGGTCGATAAAAACAGAATCACGGTTTATGATTATCATATACCCGTTGATAAAAAGGGGCAAGTGGAACTGTTCTGGTACGGGCCCGGCGGTCCTGGAAATACATTTACCTATGTTTCCTTTGCGCAATTACTAAATGCCTACCTCCAAATTCAACAAGGCCATGAACCGGATATTCCAGTGAAAACATTTCATGATAAAGCGGTGTTTATTGGTGCGACAGCCGCCGGATTGCTGGATCTGAAAACTACACCCTTCAGTTCGCTTGAGCCCTATCCGGGAGTGGAGATTTATGCAACGTTGTTTTCAAATATTGTACGCGGTGAGTTTGTCCGGCATTTTAGTTCAGGATGGTGGGTAGTATTATCGGCGTTGCTTTTAACTGGATTGTGTTATGTCTGGCAGCGTCTGAATATCTGGAAAGCGACATTAGTATCGCTGGTTATGATTGGCGTTCCGGTATTTTATGCCATTTTCCTTTTTCAAAACAATCTGATTTTTTTACCTGTCGTCCGATCGGAAGCGGCGATACTAATGTCGGTTATTGCCGTTCTGGTTGAGAACTACCTGACTGAAGGCCGTGAAAAAGCACAGGTCAAGAAAGTCTTTAATCGTTATCTGCATCCCGCCGTTGTCGAAACCCTGACCCAGAACCCTGAAACAGTCGAAATGGGCGGTAAGGATATTGAAGCTACCGTTGTCTTTACCGATCTACAGGGCTTCACCGGCACCTCGGAACTATTTTCTCCCCATGAGATTGTTGAATTTTTAAATGAATATTTCGCCCAGGTTGAGACAATTATATTTCAGAATAACGGTATGCTGGATAAATATACCGGAGACGGTATCATGGCAATTTTCGGGGCTCCGATTGAATCAAAGAACCACGCGCTTCAAAGCAGCCAGGCGGTAATCGGTTTTCAGAATCTGTCTAAAATGAGCGTTGAGAAAGCGGGCAAAACAATTCACCTGATTACCAGGGTTGGTTTGAACAGCGGGCGTTTGATCGTTGGCAATATTGGTTCACCCAACCGGATGGACTTTACTGCAATCGGCGATACAGTTAATTTGGCAGCGCGACTGGAGGGCGTTAATAAAATTTACGGTACCCAGAACCTTATCTCCGAAACAACTTACGATATGATTAAGGAAAAAATTAATTGCCGGGAAATTGATCATATTCGTGTTAAAGGACGTGATGCAGCTCTCAAAATTTTTACAATCGTGGGTGAAATTGATAAAATTGACAACAAAACCCAGGATATGTTGTCCCTCCATCATGATGCGTTAAATTTATATCGGCAACGAGATTTTAAAAATGCTTCTAATATGTTTGAGAAAGCACTTCGCCTGGCGCCGGAAGATCCGGTTGCATCGGTGTTCATCCAACGTTGCGCCCAACTGCTGGAGAATCCCGGTTTAATTGATGATAAAGGTATTTTTAACATAACCATTAAATAGAAAAGTGGGTAGACCTATGAAAAAAATAATCGTTCTTATTCTTTTATGTTCGCTGATCCTGTCGGCCGAAGACAAAGCCAGTATCCGACAGGATAATACGCATTTCCGCCAGGGACCGGGAAGTTATTATCCACTGATCGGAGTCTTGGTAAAGGAAGCCATTGTGACGATTCTCAGTGAGACCTCGGGCTGGGTAAAAATCCGAGCCCAGACCCAAGAGGGCTGGATTTCAAAAAATGCACTTTCCAACACCGAGCGGGATAATTCCAGCCTAAATGACAACAGCTTTCTCCAACCCTCTCAGCCGACCCTAATATCAAAAGCTTCAGCCAGCGGGGCAGTGAGAGGATTTGCCCAGACCTATCTTCAGAACCAGAAGGCCGGTTCGGATTTTCTGAGTCAATATGATGTGCAGTTTTTTCAGCCTGCTGAATATGAACGTTTCAGGACAGAAACCTACCGAAATCGGAATGTCGAAAAAATCAATAAACGCTATCGTCACATCAATGTTGAAAATCCTAAGCCGGAAATCAATTCATACATAGAAAAAATGGGTTTTGCGGTTGCGGCCCAGATCGCTAATGGCGGACTGGACACCGATATTCAGCAGTTAAAATATTTGAACATGGTTGGTAATCTTGTTGTAGAAAACACACCGCTGTACTACTATCCCTTTAAATTTTACATCCTTAGCGACAGTCGGCCGGTGGCTTATGCTGCACCGAACGGAATGATTTTTGTCTCCCGTGGTTTATTAAATGTTATCCGGAATGAAGCCGAACTGGCCTGTGTCTTAGGACATGAAATTGCACACGTGGTTCAACAGCATGGTTACGCGGAAGTGATGAAGCGGTCGACTCAGATTGTGGCGGAGGATGCGTTTTCGGAACTGGAAGCCGAAAGTCCGGCAGAATTTTCCGATGCGGAACTGGACCAGATGGCGTTTCAGATGTTTGAAGCGGCCACATCCCGCCGACAGACGAAATACGAAACCGAGGCCGATATGCTGGGTGTGATTTATGCCTACAGGGCGGGATATGATCCGTCTGGATTGCCCAGCGTTTTAAGTCGGATTGAAACCCTGACCCAGCGGGATTTCTGGCACCCCGAATCCAACTGGCAGTACGATGCCATTGAGGGGCGGGTTGGCGAAATTAATGATTTTATTTCCGATAAATTGTCGAAAAACCCGGGCTGGAATGTCTCTGACAGTCAGCGGTTTTCAAGATATTTCAGGTAAATTGATTAGATTTTCTTGACGTAAATGTACTTGGCGTCACCGGGCGCATAGAAATCATCGAGAACGGCATCTTCGGTGTATGCACATCGCAGATAAAAGGCGCGGGTCGATTCATACTGGCCGCGACCCGAGGTCTCAATATAAACACGAACTCCTCCAAGTCGATGAATGGCTTCTTCGCTGATCATCAATAGCTGCTTGCCGATTCCGGCTCCGCGGTAATCATTTTGGACGGCAATCCAGTAAAGATCAAAACTATTTTGAGTTGCGGGAATCGGGCCAAAGCAGGAATAGCCAATTGTTTTACCATCGATTTCTGAAAATATGAAATGATACCCGCTTTCAATGCCTTTTTCCAGGCGCTCTGTGACCAGTTCGACGGCGATATCAATTTCATCCTGTGAAAAAAATCCGGTGGAACTGACTATTTCACGGATATTTTCCGGATCTTCCGGACGGACGACATTACGCCATTCCGGCTTAAGTGTTGGCATGGTTGGGTACTCCGGTGTGATGATTGTTATAATGGACATTAAAACCTTTCCAAAGACCTGAAAAAAAGTGGCGGGCGTTGATACCGAGCGAGCGAACGGCATAACCACCTTCCTGAACGACAAGAAAAGGCAGACCTAACGACCCGATCATTGTGCCATTTTGCTCGAAATCCTTGGCATTCAGACTCCAGGAGCCGGTCGGATCTCCTTTAGCGGTGTCGAGTCCCAACGCAATAATGATAAATTGAGGACTGAAGCGCTGAATATGCTTAAGAGCCTTGTCTAAAATTTTTCGGTATTGCTCGCCGTTCAGCTTTTCCGGTTGTGGCAGATTGAGGTTAAAACCAATGCCGTCGCCTTCGCCAATTTCATCGGAAAACCCACTGAAATAAGGATAGGCGAAGTGCGGATTTCCATGAATGGAAACGGTTAGAACGTCGGCACGGTCGTAAAATATTATCTGTTGTCCGTTTCCATGATGGTAATCGATATCCAGTATCGCTACTTTCCCGTACTGACTTAAATGATGGGCTGCAATTGCCGTGGAGTTAAAATAGCAGAATCCGCCGAACACCTGCCGCTCCGCATGGTGACCCGGAGGACGAACCAGTGCATAACTAATGTAATATCCTTTTAATAATTGATCTGCTGCTGTCATGGCGCAATCGACGGCCCGCTGGGCAGCCAGGAAGGCATTCTGATTCAATGGCGTAAAGGTATCAAAACAGTAATAACCAGCCCGGATAGGCAAGTCTTTTGGCGGACGTGCAGCATTGCGAATCGGGAATACGTAGGGATAGACAGATTTATTGTCAGGAACATTTTTGCAGACATTTTTCAGGTACTTGACAAAACCGGCATCATGCACCGCGGTGATATATTTTTCCGTATAATGGCGAGGTTGAAATTGCCTGAAAAGTCCGGTTGGAATGATTTCCTTTAAGATCGACTTGATCCGAACAGGAGATTCTACATAACCTCGTTCATGGACATGATGAATGGTGTGCTTTTCATTAATGACCAATGCAATTGGTAGATCGGTAACTGTGGATGTCTTTATGAAAGGGATTTTATCCTGTTCAAAATATTTAAACGGGCGCAGGCAGACCGGATCATCCTGAAAAGATTCAACGACCATTGACACATATTCCGGCGGACACAGTTTAGCGTATTTTCGTTCCAGAATTGCCCGTGTGATTTCCCGGGCGTGTTTACGTTTTAATGGTTTACCCTGACCGAGATCGTCAAGCACCAGATAAGGGGCACAAGAGTCTTTGGGATCGACGGGAGTTTCGTATGCAGTATTGCAGATTGGCCGTGCTCCGTAGCCCTCATAAAATCGCAAGCGGGCGGCATTCTGCTTCAGAAATTCGGATTTACAGATTGCCGGATCATCGGGTAAACATTCAAAAAACAGCCCAACAACACCGAAATGGAGTGCCGTTTCGCGTACTTTTTCATATAATGCTCCGCCAATTCCGCCACCGGTTCTTTGCTGCGCTGCGGCAATATAATCCAGGTAGGCAAAGTTAAAATCGGCGGCATAGTGCAACAGGGCAAAACCGCGAATATGTCCATGTTCATCGTCGGCTACGTACAGTGTGGATTGGAATTTGTGCTTTATCGGGTCCCTGAGGTGTTCGGGAAGTTTGTCAATATCCCGCTTGTTCAGGTCGCGGAATTGATTTTTCAGAATCGTCTGGACCTGAGAAATTGCCTGGCGATTGATCGGTAGACTGTCATCGTAAATGCGCCGGATTCGGAACACGGATTTATCCTTTATTCGGGTTGAATATTAATTGAATTTGCAAGAATACGGGCGACAACCTGTTCGAAAGTCAGGTTTGCCTGACGGGTTGCTGCAACAAAGCCGCTGTCCGGTGATATACAGGGATTTACGTTAATTTCCAGAATCCAGATATTGTTTTGTTCGTCTACCCGGAAATCCACCCGGGCATAACCGCGCAGTTTGAACACATTCCAGCAGCGCAATGCCAACTCCGACAAGTGGTTTAGTAAAATCTGATCAGTCTCATCAAATTCAAAGCTGCGGACAGTGTTTTGATATTCAAAGGAACTCTCATCCCATTTGGCCTGGTAACCGACGATCTGGGGTTTGGATTCGGGAAAATCCACAAAGCGGATTTCGGCTGCCGGCAGAACCTCCGGACCATCTGAATTTGCCAGAATCGACAGGTTAAACTCGCGGCCGGGAATATAGGCTTCCGCAAAGCAGTCGCCGAATTCTGCCGAACGATTTTTCAGGGTTTCTTCCAGTTTTCCAAAATCATACACAATGGAATTCTCGTCAATTCCAATGGAAGCGTCATCGCAAACCGGCTTGATAATATAAGGTGGCTTTATTTCAAACTGGCCGGAAGCGAGGTTTTCCTGGGTCAGCCAGGGAGGAGTTGGCAAATTCGCCGAATGCATCAATTCCTTTGCGAATACCTTATTGGTCGTAATATACAATGCATGGGCGCTTCCACCGGTGTAGGGAATCATCAGATGCTCCAGCAATGTAGGGGCGAAGTGAATGAATTTTTCAATGCTGTTTATGGATTCAACCAGATTGAATACAATCTCCGGATTGAGCCGTTTGATTGATTCAGAGGCTGTCTGCAGGTCTAATGTTACGGGAATCGAGTTTACGGTGTGTCCCAATTTCCGGAGAGATTCCGAAATAAAATTGACCTGATCTAGTACATCCAGATCGTCTTGACTGGATGCGGTACTAACATCATTATAGAGTATACTGACTCTCATGATTGCATCAATTTAAATTCAACCGTTCCGAAGCACTGTCAAGGATCATCTGGAACAGCTGTTTGTAACTGATCCCGTATTGTTTGCAGATAATCACAAGGTCCGAGCGGACAGGATTAATGCCGGCCAGGGGATTAATCTCCATCAGGTTCGGAACTCCGTTGGCATCAGCACGAAGATCGATACGGCCGGCATCCCGGCAGCCGATTCCCTGCCATGCAGCTAAAGCAATTTCTTCGGCCTGCTGAGCGGCCACATCATTTACGCGCAGGTAGTCGACCTTGGTCTCGTAATTTTCTTTGTTCTCATAGGAATATGCACCCGGTTCGGCATTTCTGTTCAGGATAATTTCAACGACGCCTACCGATCGGGCTTTGGAACCGGTGCCAACAATGCCAACCGTAAATTCTCTGCCAGGCAAATAGGATTCAACCAGAACGGGCTGCTGGAATTCCTTCAGCAGTCGTGAACAGGTTTCAAACAATTCAGTTGCGGTATCAATGATAGATTTCTCTGTAATACCTTTTCCGGTTCCCTCGGCAATGGGCTTTGCGAAAAGTGGGAATGGTAGATTGACTTTTTGTATATCTGCGTCAGAATGAACTTCGATAAATGCAGGAGTCGCAATTCCCAAGTCGCGCAAAACCCGCTTTGTCATGCCCTTATGGAGGGTCAGTGCCGTTATCAAGGGATCGGAAAAAGTGTAAGGGATATTATATGCATCCAACAGTGCCGGTACCTGAGCTTCCCGGGCAATGCCGTGCAATCCTTCCGCAATGTTAAAAACCAGGTCCCAGCGATCACCATCATTAAGGCGCCTGGTGAGGTTCCATATATTACCAATTCGGTCGGTCTGATGATTGAATTCTCTGAGAGTAGTATCAATGGATTCAATTGTGTCCATCCGATCGAATTCAGCGGTATCTTCCTCACTGTACCCGAGTTTAAGATAGTCTTCCCGTAAATCGTATGTAATCCCAATTTTCATGTGATTTCCGTTTTATTTTTTTGATTGGTTCTGAATGTTTTTGCCGACCGTACCCCCGGAGTCGGGATATCTGAATATCTTGCCTTCATAATTCCGTAGTAACAGATTATCTCCATCGCGACCCACAACATATTCCGGCAAAAGCGGGATTTTTCCACCGCCTCCCGGTGAATCGATCACATATGAAGGTACCGCGTAACCGGATGTGAAACCCCGCAAACCAGCAATAATTTCCAGGCCTTTGTCCACAGTTGTTCTGAAATGGCCTGAACCTTTGACCGGATCACATTGATAAAGATAATAGGGTTTGACCCGGATTTTCATCAAGCCCTGGGTTAGACGTTTCATGGTTTCAACATTATCGTTGATGCCTTTCAACAGAACGGTCTGACTGCCCAAAGGTAAACCGGCATCAGCAAGGCGATTGCAGGCCTGGGAAGTTTCCGGTGTTAATTCATCGGGGTGCGTAAAGTGAATGCTCATCCAGAGCGGATGAAATTGTTTTAGCATATTAACAAAGGAATTTGTGATTCGCTGAGGAAGGACAACCGGGACTTTTGTTCCCAGGCGAATGATTTCCAGGTGCGGTATCTGGCGCAGGTGTTTCAACAGCCATTCCAGTTTTGCATTTCCCATAGTCAGGGGATCGCCTCCGGAAAGAATGACATCGCGCACTTCGGTATGAGATTTTAGATAAGCAATCGATTTTTCCCAGTTCTCGGTATTAAAACGATGCTCGGTGCGGAGGTTGCCAACGAGACGCGAACGGGTGCAATAGCGGCAGTAAACAGCGCAGAATCCGGTCGTCAGAAACAGGGCCCGGTCAGGATAGCGGTGAATAAGTCCAGGGACCGGTGAATCTTCATCCTCGGCCAACGGATCAATTGATTCTTCCGGTGATACCAGGTATTCGCCACCGACCATGATGACCGATTTACGGATCGGTTGCTGTGAATTATCCGGATCGAGAAGGCTGGCATAGTAGGGAGTAATCGCCACTGGCAGTGATCCGCTGTGACGCAGGATTGCATCCCGTTCATCTGATGAGAGGTGGACAATCCGCTCGAGGCCGGCCAGGTTGATAATCCTGTGCCGAACCTGCCAGCGCCAGTCGTTCCACTGAGTGTCAGATGCATCCGGATAAAACCGGTTCCGGAATTGTTGGGACCTTGAGCTTATTGTGAGATTTACCTTACTCACTTCCTCAGATCGTGGTTTTCCGATTTTCCACTCACCCGTCGTAATAATATCCCCAGCCTTCGATACTTGTAGTTCGGAGTAAAAGGATTTTGAAAGGGATTTAACGGGTTTATGTTTTACATTGTTTGGAGCGGGGATGGACAGTTCAGACTGATCAATCGATCCCCTACGCGAGTCGGGGGGCTCTTCTTTTTCTTCGTTGTAAATTTTTTCGCTCATGTGCTTTTAAAATTCCTTAATTTTCGATTATCATTTCGGTGATAATACCCTCGAGAAAAAGAGAAAAAACATAACGCCAAGTAATGTATACAGGTTTAACACTTTTGCAAGGTTATTTTTTAATATTTTCACAAGAAATAAAAATATTTTTTCATGTGTATAATCTATGTAGGGGATAAACATTTACTAACACTTCAATCTATTTTTCCTGGTTTCCCGGTCAATAGAAAAAGTGGATTAGAACCGGATACGGTTTCTGCCGGATTGCTTGGCTTCGTAGAGTTTTTTATCGGCTTTTTGAAAAAAATCTTCTTTGGTTTTGACGGATTTTGAATTGATTGCAGTAATCCCGCCGCTGATTGTGATCCGGATTTTAGTACTGGAAAGGCTGCTGAACGGATAGTCTTCACAACGTTTTCGAATACGTTCGCCAAGTACTATTGCGCCTTCCAGGTCGGTGCCCGGCAGAATCAAAATCAGCTCTTCACCGCCGTAGCGGCAGGGTATGTCGATATCTTTCCGTACAGCTGCCTTTAAAATATCAGAAAGTTCTTTGAGAATGATATCGCCCTGCTGATGCCCGTATGTGTCATTGATGTTCTTAAAATGGTCAATGTCAAACAGGATTATGGCAAGCTCCGAATCGACACGTTTCAGGCGGGTGATCTCTTCCTGCAGACGAATATCAAAAAAGCGCCGCACATACAGACCGGTTAAACCATCGATGGTGGCCATTTGAAACAGGCGGGCATTTTCGATCGCAGCTGCGATCAGGGTTGTAATAACAGTAAAAATTTCTTCGTAATTTCTGGTTATTTCAATATTTGGGTGATGTTCATAATTAATAAAACCGATGACTTTATTATTGGTCCCAACAAGGGGCAAACAGGTACATTTCCGGTTCTTTGAAAATATATTAAATGTCGGAATCGGATAATCATTTTTCCGAATACATTGATAGTCAGCAGTCTGCTTGGTATCCAGTACCTCGGCCAATGGTGTGTTTTTAATGGGAAATTGGGCCGTGACGGTTGTGTAATTACCTTTGATCATTGTACCGGCAACGCTCACAGTTTTTCCGTCATCATTTAGTAGTAACAGCGACAGGTTCTGGCTGGAACTAAAGTCAGCAATGGTGCTGATACCATGAAAAACGATCCGCTCCAAATCCAGTTCGGCAACTAGTTGACGGGTTGCATATTTCAGGGTTTGTAAGGTTATTTCAATGTCATAGGTGTCTGATTTCATTATCATGTATAAGCCCTTATTGTTTTATCTGTTATAAATATAAATTTTCAGATGGCATTTTCAAGTAATTACTTAAAAAACATTATCATCTAATTTGTGAGATTATTAAAGATGACAACCTTTTTTCTTTAAATAATTCTAACGTAGTGCTATTTTTGGAACATACGCCGAGAATATTAATGAAAGGGAAGCATGGACCGTAAAATTGAAAAGAAAAAATGGACATTGAAAAAAATAGCCGGTATTGTAATTGCGGTCGGGATTGTGGGTTTTATCGTTTACAGTATATTTTTTAGCGATCATAGTTCCAAACTGAATGTTCAGGAAGAGCGAATTACAATCAGTACTGTTGCGAACGGCCCGTTTCAGGAATTTATTCCGGTTACCGGGACGGTCATTCCAATTAAAACCATTTATCTGGACGCTATGGAAGGCGGCCGTGTGGATAAAAAGTTCATCGAAGCCGGTACGTATGTTGAAAAGGGTGATAAAATAATACAATTGGGTAACACCAATCTGCTGATGGACATCATGTACCGTGAAGCGGAGCTTTTCCAGCAAAGCAATAATTTGCGCAATACCCGTTTGGCGATGCAGCAGAATACTCTGGCATTACAAGCCCAGCTGCTGGAAGTAAATTACCAGATTCAGCAACAGCAACGGGTTTACGATAAGCAGACCGAACTTTACAATAAAAACCTGGTCTCGGAGCAGGACTGGGAAGAGGCTCGCGACCGATATAATTATCTGATACGGAACCGTGAACTGACCCTGCTCAGTCATAAACAGGATTCCATTTTCCAGGAAACACAGATTTCACAACTGGAGATGTCTCTGCGAAGAATGGAAGACAACCTGGAAATTGTCAAGCAAAACCTGGATAACTTGACAGTCAAAGCGCCGGTTACAGGTCAACTGACATCTCTGAATGCCGAAATCGGGGAATCAAAAGTCCGGGGTCAACGCCTGGGCCAGATCGATGTTCTGGATGGTTTTAAAATTCGGGTCAGGGTTGATGAATATTACCTGGCGCGCATTGACATCGGACAAAAGGGTGAATTTACTTTCGCCGGTGTAACCCACCAGATGCGCATTGATAAAATTTATCCCGAAGTACTGAATGGCCGCTTCGAGGTTGATATGCTGTTTGAAGACACCGAACCCGAAGGGATTCGTCGTGGTCAGACGGTTCATATCCGCCTTGAACTGGGCGATCTGTCCGAGGCAATATTGTTGGCCAAAGGTGGTTTTTATCAAAAAACCGGTGGACAATGGGTGTATGTTGTCGATCCATCCGGTGAATTTGCCATCAAGAAAGACATTCGTATTGGTCGCATGAATCCGGAAGTTTTTGAAGTCCTCGAGGGTCTTGAACCCGGTGAACGGGTGATAACCTCATCCTATGACAGTTACGGTGATATTGATAAATTAATTTTAAAGAAATAATCTGTGAAAAAAGAGGGAGTAAGATAATGATTAAAACAGTCAATTTGAACAAAGTTTTCACGACAGAAGAGGTAGAAACAACCGCTCTGAACAATGTAACTTTTGAGGTAAAAGAGGGTGAATTTGTAGCGATTATGGGGCCATCGGGTTGTGGGAAATCAACCTTGTTGAATATTCTCGGTCTTCTGGATAATCCATCATCCGGAGAATACCATTTTGTTGGTCATGAAGTGTCAAAGTATTCCGAGAGACAGCGGGCGAATTTACGGAAAGAAAATATCGGTTTTGTCTTTCAGAGTTTTAACCTGATCGACGAACTGACAGTCTTTGAAAATGTCGAGCTGCCATTGTTGTATCTCGGAGTTCCGACAGCCGAACGGAAAAAACGGGTTGATGAAAAACTCGAGCAGATGAATATTCTCCATCGCCGGAATCATTTTCCGCAGCAGCTTTCCGGTGGTCAGCAGCAGCGTGTGGCTGTTGCCCGTGCCGTCATTGCCAATCCGAAAATTATTCTGGCCGATGAACCTACCGGTAACCTGGATTCCGCACATGGCGATGAAGTCATGAAAATTCTGACCGATCTGAATGATGCGGGAACGACGATTCTAATGGTAACTCACTCTCCGGCCAATGCTGAACTGGCGCACCGGATCGTGCATCTGTTTGATGGTCAGGTTGTTACCGAAAAAGCAGGCGTGGAATTTCACGTTTAATCAATAAGTTCGAAATACAGACTTTGCTGAAAAAGTCAAAAAAGCGACACATATGA
>CAZAKB010000049.1:17635-20663 GCA_964485475.1 uncultured bacterium | reverse complement strand
GAAACAAACTTTGACATGCTCAGTTTGACCGCCGACTTTTATCTGAGAGCCATACACGCTGCTACCGACGGCCATACCATTATTATCTTTTCAACCCCATGTGACGAAATGTTTAATAGCAGTTTGGGGCAGGAAGCAGAGCGCCATGATGGGCATTCCTAACACCTGAGATTGAGAACGAGCTAAGTCAAAGGATAGTAATGTAGAATTATTCATGCCTCAATAATGCCATATATTGCATGATCTTTTTCCTTTTCTATTGCCCAGGAAGCATTTCCATAATCAAAATGCCAGTACTCTTTTATGTCTACTACAAAATCCTCTTCTTCAAATAGACCGATTAGTAAGTTCCGATTTTTTTTCGCTTCGGGTGTAATATAAGGATGGTAGGGGTAGCATTTATCATTAAGATCGATTTTTAGTCCATCATTTGTCCCAAAATCCATAATACAATCATTTTTCAAATCATATATCAGGGCGTCCACAGCCCCTCCCGTTGAATGCATGGATTTAGTGGGTGGCGCAATAAAATATGAAACAAGTTCTTCAATTTCTTCTATTTGTTTATCAGGGAACTCTTTCTGCAAAGAATCAACCCTTCCTTTCCATAAAAGTCGTTGATGCTCAAAAGATCTCCAAACGGAGCGAATGATCAATACTTTGTTTTCTTTATCTAAAAGTCTGCTGATTCGTCCGATTTTATCAAAAACGGCTTCCCGGACCATATATTGATACTCTTTATAACTGGATGGTTCGAATTGTAAATTAAACCCGGATTCTTTTAAACTGATTAATTGAGAATTATTTTCCTGAATTGAAATAGTTGGCAGAAGTCGTTTATGCTCGCGGTATTTTTTTTCGACCATTTCGCAATATTCCTGAGCATTCATATGGTCGCTTGTTTTTTTCATTAGATACGGAGATGTCATCGCTGAGAGCAAAGCGCCGTAATTCAGATCAAATTCCAATTCATTGCCCACGTTTAATTCCAGTTTCTTTGCATTAACAATGATGTGGTCACTGCTAGCCCCAATGATTTCAATATCGGATCGGGGATTGAGTCCGGAAACCAGAACATCCTGTAAACCGATGCCCAATATCGCTCTTTTTATCTGACCATAGTCCTGAAACTCGGGAACATTTCCAAATGCATCCTGACCGATATCTCCATAAGGCACTGATGGCTTTATTTTTGATTCAATCACTTCTGTCACCAGTGTAAACGCATCTGTAAAGAGGCCTGGGATGGGTTTTCTATGGAGGGTTTCACATCCCAAATAAATTGATTCACCCAGTCGCAGGTTATTGATTCTGCCCACATCCTTTGTGGACATGAACCAGTTATAGTTAGCCGAGTTGCCACCGGAAACAAACTCTAGTGTCAGCCCGAATTTTTCTTCGATATCATTTGCAATTGAAGACAAATGTCCCATTTTATCTTCGTCAGGTTTTACCCCGCCAAAACAGGCTAGATTTGTTCCGAGGCCGGCAAACTCAATGCCTTCCAGTTCTAATACCTGAGTGACGGTGTTTTCTACATCCGCCGGCATCAGCCCCTCTCTTAAATCTCCCAGCTCCACCATTAATACTATTTTATGGCTGGTGTTATTCTTCACAGCAAACCTTGAGAGTCTTTTTATGACTGAAAGTTCGCTGTTCAAACTAATATCAGCATATTTCACAACGTCTTCGGCCTGGCTAAGGCCGGGTGTTCTGGATAGGAGAAACCTGGCTTGCACACCGTCATCACGCATCCTTCGGATATTCTCTATCCGTGAATCTGCCAGAATGTGTATACCGCTTTTTACCAAAACTTTAGCGATACGAGGATCTCCGCAAACCACTTTTGTCACGCCGATAACATTAATGCCCTTTGAACCATACAGGTCTATTAACGCTTTCGCATTATGGGCAATTTTCTCAAGGTTTATTTCTATTCTTGGTGCTGGCATATCGTGGAGACCTTTTTTTGCAGTTTCGGAAATACTTTTAATAGCGTATTGACAAGTTTATCACTCCCAACCTTTAAAACATCGGTAGCCGGAAGTTCATATTTGGATTCATACTCAACAATTGTGTTTTTTAATTCAGTATCCATCATATCTTCATGGTTAATTGTGATCGCAATTACCTTCGATTTAGAAAATATTTCTATCAATTCGATTTCGCTTTCAAGTGTGGGCATGGGGATCTCGGGATAATCGCAATGGTTTTTTCTTCTTGGTGGGTGCTGAAGAATAATTGCATCGGGTACTGCCCCTCTTACGATAGCGGCTGAAGATGTATATGCCGGATGGCTCAGGGCGCCCTGTCCTTCCACAACAATAATATCCGGGCGCTCTTTTTCATAAGCATTTATAATCGCATGTTCAACTTCTCCTGTTGCAAATCCGGAAGATAACACATCCACAGCAATTCCATATTTTGCTCCCTGAAGCAGACCGGTTTGACCCGTTGCGATAAATTCCGGTTTCAGCCCCACCTTTTTCAAGGCCTTAACCAGACTTACTGCGGTTGTTCTTTTGCCAACGGCGCAATCCGTACCCAGCACTGCGATTACCGGAGTTGTGACTTCATGGATACGTCCGGAGAAATTATGCAGATACCTTCTCGGAGGCGCTTTTCTCATGTCATAGATATGGACCCTGTATTCAATCGCCTTGCGGATAAATTCTTCATCCTCGGTGAAAAATTCCGGTAAGCCATTTACGATGTTCATTCCCGTTTTCATGGCCGCTAAGATTACCTCTCTCTGTTCCCGGTCAAGATAGGCGGCCTGTGCCGCAATACCATAGATGAAATATTCCGGAACAAAGCCCAATTTTTCGATTGCCTCATTGATACCTGGGAATATCGGGATCCCATTTTTTATTCCATCAAGATATTCTCCCGTATCGAGACCGGCCTTTGTGCTATCGATAACACCGAGAATATCATACTTCTCTGAGTGCCTGGCAAGTCCGTTTGCAACCTTACCGTCTATCTTTCCAAATTCATTTTCACAATATACTAATGCTCTTGCTATCAT
>CAZAKB010000049.1:0-17535 GCA_964485475.1 uncultured bacterium | reverse complement strand
TACCGTCTATCTTTCCAAATTCATTTTCACAATATACTAATGCTCTTGCTATCATAGGCTTTCTCCTGAATTAATTGCTTTCTAATTATCCATTGACTATTACCAACGATAATATTCCAGACTGTTTTTATATATCTCATTGTTAACTATAACATAATCCCAGTTATTGATCTTGTCAACTGGAATATTTTATCTCTGCCCGATGAAATTACTATATTCGGGCTGGTATTAAGCGTTTGTTTATACCCACCACTTGACCCACGACCGGATTCCGCTGGCGGCTTTGACCATGACAAAAGGCTTCCGGCATTTATCGGCCAGGGCTTCCGGGATTGACGGGTTAAAGAACTGATTGATCATTGACTGTCCCGTTGATCCGACGACAACAAGATCATAGTCTTTGGCCTCTTCCAGGATGGCGTCGATAACGTCCTTATGACGTTTGATTTTTATTTCAAACCGGCCTTCCGGAATATTACAGGACTTCTCGGTATGTTCGACTAGCGCATTCAGATCGATTGTGTGTTTACCACCGGCAACGTTAAACGCCACAATCTCGGAATCATTGTTTTCAGCCAGGATGTGGGCCATTTCCAGCGCAAATTTACAATTCGGACCGCCGGCAATCGGCACTAATATCCGATTTGCAGTCAAGTTTCCACAATCCTTGAGAATGACCACATCGCAGGGGGATCGTTCAATCACGGGATCAAGAGTGCTTCCCAGGCTATATTCCCTGCTTTTAATCTTGCCGTGCCAGCCCATAATCAGCATATTGGTATGTTTTTCCCGAATTGCCGAAACAATTCCACGGGCAATATTACGGCAATAACGAATGGTCGTATTTACCGGAAAAAGTGGCGCCAGGTAGAGCATAATTTCAACAATCGCTTCTTTACCGACAAGCATGTACCGATCGGCATCACTCAGGGGAACCTGGTCCGGGACTTTTACCATGTGCAAGAGATTGACTTCGGCATTTTTAGCGGCGCTGATTTTATAGGTTGTTTTCACGAGGCTTAGGGCATTATCAGGATTAGCGACTGGAACAAGAATACGGTAATCGGTTTCGCTGCCGGAAATCTCAATTTTCTCATCCTCCAGAACAGTAATCTCATCTTCCGTTGTGATCGCGTGTTTTTTTGAATAAACATGATAAACGATCAACCCTAATAATACCCAGGAGGGTCCAATAATAATTGCTGTTCGGCTTACGGAGTGAAGATTTAGTACCAGCAAAATTTGAAAGATAATAGCCAGAATGGGCAAAAAGGGAAAAAAGGGCATCATGAACCCGTATTGGAGTTCATCACTCATATTTCGCCGGATTTTTATAACGCAAATATTGACAAGGAAAAAGAGAAACAGGAACATGATACTGGCACTAGACGCCACATCCATTGTTTTCAGGAAAACGGCCACGAAAATAACAATAGCACCAGTCCCCAGTAGTGCAACCCAGGGTGTCTTACGCTTTTTGGATATTTTTGCCATTGCCGGTGGAAGCATATGGTCTCTGCCTAAGGCATAGGACGCTCTAGTGGCAGAATAGATCGTAGCATTTAATGCCGATGTGGACGCAAATATAACCGCCAGTGTTAAGAGAAAATTTGCATAAGGCATGAGGTGCGCGATGGCTTCACCAAAACCCCGTTCACCATAGCTGCCGATCCATTCCCAGACAGCCATATCAACCATTAATGTCTCCGCTTTAACAGACACAACTGTTGCAAAGGCTACACCCACATACGTCAGTGTTACAATAAATACGGAATAAATCATTGCTTTTGGGAGGTTTTTTTTGGGATCGATGGCTTCATCGCCAGCCTGGGCGATTACCTCAAACCCTTCAAATGCTACATAGGTAAATCCCATGGTAACCAGTAATTTGCCCCAGCCGTTTGGCATAAATGGCGTGAAGTTTTGCAGTCGGGATGGGTCCTTTGAAACTACGATAAATCCGGCAATGCCAATGACGATCAAAAACAGAGTTTGTCCGAGCGTAATGATCGCTCCGATTTTACCAGTTTCCGAAGCACCACGATAATTTATGTAGATAAACAGGCAGGCAATAAACACCGCTGTGCATTTTTCCACGATAACAATCTGTAATTCGGGAAGATTGAGAAAACCCAGACCGACTAAATAACGAATGACATAAATCGCAAAGGTAATCGCATAGGCGCTTCCGGCAACACTGGAAGCAAACCACTCCATCCAACCAGCGACAAAGCTGGTGCTCCGGCCAAAACCGATTCGTGCGAAATTGTACGCGCCCCCAGCCCGTGGGATCGCTGAACTCAATTCTGCATAGGCCATCGCTGTAAAAATTGCAATTAAACCATTCAGTGAAAAAGTCAGTATGACACCACCCGGTCCGGAATGATGAATGGCATTTCCAACTCCCAGAAATACACCGGCGCCGATCATCATTCCGACACCCATCATGGTGATCTGGAACAGTGATAATTCCCGTGACAGTTCGGAAGATATTTGTTGTTTATTATCAGCCATTGATCTCTTTCGTAATTTTGCGGGCTGTATCCGCACCTCGTTCGCTGATTTTATTGATCAGATGACGTGCCCAAAAAACCAGGTACGTTGATATACAAAGTACCGTAAACAGTATTATGACTCCAATAATTTGATCTCTCGACATTCACCCCTCATTTTTATGCAATTGAGTCCAAAACTCAGAAAAATTACTATTGTATTATCATTGAGATATCACTTTTAAAAATAAAGTCATCCTTGTTTATCCGGCTTTTTGTGATTTACCATCAAATATAAACCACCGGCCAAAATGAAGACATCCTCGATTACCCGTTTCCAACTGACCAGCGAACCTTCGGCATCCAGAGAAAAACAACCGCATTCAATATCGAGTCCACGGACAATGGCACTGATAATCATCACAATAAAAAATACCGTAATGCCACTGAGCATAAAGGCCGATGTCTCGATCCAGAATCCCATTAGCAGCGAAATTCCGATGAATGCTTCAATCCAGGGCACGGTAATGGCACAAATATTCAATAATTCGACCGGTAACAATCGATAATTGTAGATCACTTCAGCAAATTTGGAAGGATAGAGTATCTTATCCAGGGACGCATAAAGAAATAAAAAACCCAACACCAGCCGGATAGCGATTTTCAGATAGAAATGACTGTCAATCCGTTTCATGGCATATCTCCGGTCATTGTCGGGTAACCGGCTTTCAACCATTCGGTCCAACCGCCAAAGAAAAAATAAACATCATTGAAGCCGACTTCACTTAACATAATCGCTAAATCAATACTTTGTGAACAGTCTTCGCCATCGCAATAGGAGATTATTCGTTCATTTCTCGATAACTCAGGAAGTATCTCACGACTAAAATCCAGTAAGTTAAGGGGAATAGAGACGGCCCTTGAAATATGTCCGTTTTGATACTCTTTAGCGCCACGGGTATCAATAAAAATAGCCGAGTAATTTTGAAAGTGTTTATACGCAATAGTCAAATCAATCTCTTCAGGTGCGTGAAAATCATTTTTCTGACTGTATTTGTGTATTTGATCCCGTGTTTGAAACACCGGATATTTTGTCATATTGTCGCCAACTGTGACTATCCTGAATGGTGTAATTAATGGCACACCGCTGGATGATAAACCGTTAAAAATAATGGCTGCTATGGATATAATGAAGACGGCCAGAACGGATCGTTTGAACATAGAAAATATTTTGCCGGATGTGTTCATTATGCTTCCAAGATAATCCTAATTTCAGAAATGCAAATCATTTATCTTTATGCATTAAGAATATCAATTTCCTGTATAAAAACCAAATTGTTTTTATCATTCAGTTCACAGAATTTTGTACAATGAGCAGATATATAACGTAATGGCAATTCATGAATAGCCCCTGCGATTGACAGAATTCAACAACAAAAAACCTCCGAACCCGTCGGCCCGGAGGTTTTCAGAACGGGGAAAAGAAAACTAAGAAAGAAGCGAAAGGAAATCTTTTAATTGTGTTGCTTTATTTTCAATGGATTCATTTTCCTTTAAAAGACCTTCGACAAAGGAATTTCCATCATAACTTCCACGTACCGCTTTAAAATCCGCAGCAATAATGTCCTCACTTTCACTGTCAATTCCATAAGCGATACAGCTGTTCTGATCAAATTCCTTAGAGGCATCTTTTAGAATCATATTATTGAACTTGATACTGGCGTTTTTCCAATCGGAAACGATTTGTAACAGATGTTCCTTCTCGATTTCCGATGCTTTAATAGCATAGCGTTTTTCAATTAAATGGCAAACCCATTTCCAACTCTCAACTGCATAACAGTCAAATATATCTTGAAGAATTTGGCTCAGATCATGAACCGATTTGATATCGTCCTTTTTTACTAGATCCATCATCCTGTTCAAAGCACTTTCGGAAACCAGCATCCCTGACAAGTCTTTCCAATCATCGGAATTGGTGCTGACAGAAAATAGTGCGGTCTTGATTTTGGGTATAGATTTTAAATCCCCGAGTCGTTTAATCAGTTCATTACCGATATAGATTTTAATTGTCATGTCATAATATTTTGAGCAGGTTTTCAACATCAGCCGTTTAATATAACATCCCTTAAAATGGACATATTCCTGTTCTTTTCGCGTGTTTTCTGAGAGTGATCGCAGCAGTTCCAGTCCTTTAACCATTTTGCCGACACTGTAAGGATTAAACAGATCAAAATGGATCAGGTCGTATTTTTTTGGATCTTTCCGTCGATCACGGGCAGGCCATTTGGCGGAATCGCGCCGCGTACCAACGGTAAACAGATTCATCGCCGGAGTTAGTTGCGGCTTGCCGCCTTCTTCTGTAATATAGGAAAAAGGAAAGTCCGATCCGTCAAAATTCGCTGTGTGCTTTCCGGTGACAACAGAAAATATACCAACCCTTGACGGCCATAACATATAGGAAAATGAGCCGGTTTTGGAACCTCTCTCAAGTATACCTTGATGAATCGGACCCAGTTTATACATGTGATTACTCTGATTCGTGCCGCTGCCGGCATTGTAGAAAGAAAACAGTCCGGCAATAAGCAACGTCGATTTATGATGCGTCACTGTATAAGGCCCGCCAAACACACTACAGGCTTCACCATGAAATCCTTCGGAATTGGCAAAAAAGACGGAATTTTCAGCCGAATACTGCTTACCGATTTTAACACCCTGTCCAATAAAACACCGATCAAGAAGCGCTCCGCCATCGACTTTTGAGCCGGATTGAATGATAAACTCCTTTGCAATAACACCGTCACCAATCTGCGTTGGCGCTTCTTTGGTGCTTGCGACTGTACCATCTTCAAGATGTGCAACATTGTCGATATTTGAACAAACTCCGAATATGACATTCCTGATAATTCCGGAATTCCGAATTACTGAACCGGAATCGACAATTCCACGATCTGATATTTTTGAATTTGAGTATTCAGAAATAATCGAAAGTAGTTTTTCAGTAAGCAGTGTATCATGGCGATAATTCACTAACAGATATGCAATCTGTGAAGTCAAAATATCAAAAATTGGTAATGTCCGGCCACCACCTTCGTTGAGCACGTCCAGTTCGACACCATTGCCAAAACCACTGTTACCTTCGGTGATAATAGATTTGCAGTTTTCGATGATAACATCATCCATGACATTATAATTTGCCAATATTGTAACATTGGAGATCAAACAGTGGTCACCGATTCGGCAATTTGCTATTTGGCTGTTGAAAATACCGCAATCTCTCTTGACACCACCCGGTAGTTTTTTCTTACCGGATAGATTGCCGATTTCAACAACGCCGAAAAAATCAACATTTCTAATAACATTCGTGTCAAAGGAATCATTAACTGAAACAGAATTCCAATCCTGAGCAGAACAAGCTTGTTGTCGGAGTGCATTGATTTCACTGCTGTTTATTTTTCGTAATGCCATAGATAAACTGCCCTATTAAATTTTTGGAAAACGAGATAATGCTTTTTTCTCAATATCCTTGAAATATTTTACCGTACCCACTTTCATTTCCATGGTCGATTCGTCGTCACAACAGATCATTCCGTGTTCATGCAATTGCAACATTGAGACAGTCCACATGTGGTTTACACCTCCTTCAACGACTTTCTGCAGAGCTCGGGCTTTTTTATACCCATTGATAATGAGTAAAACCTGTTTTGAACTCATCACTGTTCCAACTCCAACAGTCAATGCGGTTTTCGGAACTTTATTAATATCATTATCAAAAAAGCGGGAATTTGCCAGTATAGTATCATACGTCAGGGTTTTAATTCTTGTTTTTGAACTTAATGACGAGCCCGGTTCATTAAAGGCAATATGACCATCAGGGCCAATTCCGCCCAGAAAAAGATCAATACCACCGGCTTTTTTAATTCGTTCTTCGTAGTTGTGGCATTCTTTTTCAAGGTCTTTGGCGTTACCATTCAGGATATTGACATTTTCTTTTGGAATATCAATATATTGAATTAAATGGTTCCACATAAAATAGTGATAACTTTCCGGGTGATCTTCGGCAATACCGACATATTCATCCATATTGAATGTTACAACATTTTTAAACGATACTTTACCCTCTTTGTACAATTTTACCAATGCCTTGTATGTACCAATTGGCGAAGAACCGGTTGGCAATCCCAATACATAGGGTTTCTCAGGAGTCGGATTTGCCTTATTAATTTTTTGGGCAACATAATTAGCAACCCAGTTACTTAATTTTTCATAATCATCATGGATTAATATTCTCATTTGAATACCTCTCTTTTATTTGGAATTTGTTGACAACATGATTTTGGCATCGGCAATATAGCTGCCTTTACCCTTTTCGAGAACAATCAGCGGGTTTATATCCAGTTCTTTAATCTGAGGGCAATCAGTGGCAAGTTTCGATAAGCGCATGATCGATTCAACTATCGATTGAATGTCACTGATCGCTTTTCCGCGAGCGCCTCTCAAGATGGCTGATGATTTGATCTCATTAATCATCGATTTTGCTGAAATTTCATCAATAGGGGCAATTCTGAAGCTGACGTCCTTGAATATTTCTACAAAAATACCTCCCAGGCCGAACATGATCACCGAATTGAATGACGGGTCGCGTTTTAGACCAAGAATAACCTCTTCACCCGAGGAAACCATTTTTGTAACAAGTACTCCTTTAACTTTGGCCTCAGGCTGATTTGTCTGCACATTTTTTAATATGGTATCATAAGCGGTTTTTGCTTCACTGGTAGTCTGGATATTAAGCACAACTCCACCGACATCAAATTTATGAACGATGTCTTTGGACATTACTTTCATCACAACGGGAAAACCGATCGTCTCAGCGTATTGGGCTGCTTCATCGGTGGTGCTTGCCAGGTAACTTTCAAGAACCGGCAATCCATATGCTTCAAGTACTTTCAGAGCCGTTTCTTCTGTTAAATATCCGACGTTTTCCGCAATGGCATTATTCAATATCGTTTTTGCTATTTCCGGTTTCAAATCATTAAATATGCGTTCCTTTTTAACGATATCATATTTTTCCTGATTGAATTTATAGACCGTCGCAACGGCTTTGCTCATGGATTCGGGCAGCGAATAATGGGGAATTTTATTCCGTTGCAGAACATCAATTCCTTCCTGAACATCGGCTGCACCCATAAAAGACGCATAGACCGGTTTTTTATAATGACTGGAGACTTTTGCCACTTCCCGAGCAATGAGATCGATATCAGTCATGGATTGCGGTGTCAAGATTACAAAAACCGCATCAACTGCCGGATCATTAAAAGCAGACGTCAATGCAATATTATAACGATCGGCACGGGCATCTCCAATTACATCTACGGGATTTTTTATATTGGCAGTTTTGGGCAGGTTCTTTTTTAGAATAGCCGTTGTTTCATCAGAAAATGCTGCCAGTTTCAAGCCGTCATGAATAGCAGCATCGGTCGTGAGAACACCAGGTCCACCGGCATTGGTAATAATAGCGATGTTATTTGTCTTAGGTGGTGGCTGATAGGCGAAAGCGATTGCAATATTGAACATCTCTTCAATATTACTGCAGCGAATAATACCAGACTGCTTGAATGCCGCATCACAGATTTCATCACTGCCGGCCAATGAACCGGTATGAGATGCAGCTGCCGAGGCACCTTCAGTGGTACGTCCGGATTTGAGAACCAGGATCGGTTTACCGCTCGTGGAAATAATATCCTGGGCAGCCTTCATTAAGGCAATACCGTCAGACACTTCCTCAAGATACATCAAAATGACTTTGGTCTTTGGATCATCTTTCAGGTAATACAATAGGTCTATTTCACTGATATCGGCTTTGTTTCCAAAACTGATAAATTTTGAAAATCCAATGTGTTTTGCCTGAGCATAATCAAGTACGGCTGTACATAACGCCCCGCTCTGTGATAAAAACCCGATAGTCCCTTCCTCCGGCATTTTTCGAGCAAAAGATGCGTTGATTCGCGAACTTGGATCTGTATTAATGACACCAAGACAGTTGGGACCGATAAATGACATGTTATATTTATCAGCAATCGCTTTAATCTGTTTTTCCCGCTCAATGCCTTCTCCGCCAACCTCTTTGAAACCGGCAGAAATGATAATCGCTGACTTGATCCCTTTCTGTCCGCATTGCTCCAACGCCATATGGCAGACCGATGAAGGAAAAACCAATATTGCAAGATCGACAGGATCCTCGATATCAACGACATATTGATAGGCTTTTATGCCGGAAATGAATTTTTCTCGCGGACTTACCGGGAATACGATTCCGTTAAAATCAGCTTTTAAAATACTTGCCAGAATGTCATGAGGAACAGTCCCTCTTACTTTATTTGCTCCAATAATTGCTACAGAATCGGGATAAAATATTTTCTCAAGATTCTTTTTATGAATTTCAGATTTTGAAGTCATCAATACTCCGGAATAGTGATTAAATATAGCTTTGAATAAATTTGACTGCGTCGGACACAGTTTGTACGGCAAGTGCCTTATCTTCATCCATTTCGATGTTAAATTCTTCTTCAAATCCGGCGATCAGTTCCAAACTCTGCATGGAATCTGCACCCAGATCAAAAATAAAATTTGCTTCTGGAGATATTTCCGAAACGTCCATTTTTAACACTTTTGCAACAACATTAATAACCTGTTTCTGTACCTGATTATTTTCCATAATTCCCTCCATAAATGATTAATATATTAATACTTAGTATATTGAATAGAAAACTAGTCAATCATTTTTGTAGATATTTTTCCGGCTCTGTAAACCTGACAAAAAACGATATAAAAACGATGATTAAAATAAAAATATAATTAGGAACGCTGAACGAAATCTGGATTGGTGTATATAAAACATTTTCTCAATAATAAACAATTATTGATCAAGTTTCAAGAAAAATATGTATTGTTAGTAAGGTTTCGTTACTAATTAAAAAGAGAGAATAAATTAAGCCAATACTTTTTCGTTTACCACACCCAGTACCTCACGGATTGCATTTTCCATGTTTGCTTTGGGAAGTGCGCCGACGGCCATTTGAGGATTACCGGACTTTGGTACAAAAAGTATTGACGGAATACTGCGAATTCCGAAAACTGAAGCCAATTCCTGTTCCTGTTCTGTGTTTATCTTGTATACGTTCAGTTTGCCCTTGTATTCTTCTGATATTTCTTCAAGTATTGGTGCGACCATTTTACATGGCGAACACCAGTCAGCATAAAAATCGATTATACATGGTAATTCGCCCTCGAATTTCCATTCGTTATTTGTTTCAAAATTATAGACTTTCGTTTTAAAGTCTTCCTTTTTCAAATGCTCGGTCATTGCTCTTCCTTTCTTTATTTTAAGATTACACAAACTGAGATACAGCGCAGCTGATTTGGTTACGGCAGATTTATTAGAAAACCGGAAGAATTATCATTTTTAAAATGATTTATAGAAGAATGAATCATGATTTCCAGAAATTTAATTTATACATATATTTGCAATATCAATCATATAGTTGAAATACTATGAATTATATGCTATATTACGCTGTTGATTGATAAACATTGATATTTGGAGTTTTACATTTGAAAGATATTTTGACACTTGAAGAGCTTGCCGCGTATTTACGCGTTTCAGAACGAACCGTATATGACTGGGCTAACAAAGGTGAAATCCCTGGCGGTAAAATCGGGACATCCTGGCGATTCAAACGGGATGATATTGAAAACTGGGTCAATCAAAAACTCTCTCCAAGAATTCAACCCAATGTTGCCAACTCACCTTCCCTGTCAGCAATATTAAAACCCGATCGGGTTGTACTCCTCGATAGTAAAAGTAAAGATGAAGCGTTGAATGAATTAATTGATTTATCCTGTGATGTACCGGGCTTGACAGGCCGAATTGAGCTTGCCGATGCAGTATTTAAACGTGAAAAACTGATGAGTACAGGAATTGGTTTATCCATTGCGGTGCCCCATGTCCGTCTGAACTCGATCAATGAAATCCAGATGGCCTTTGCCGTGAGTAAAACAGGCATTGAAGATTATGAGTCTCTTGATAACGTCCCGGTCAGGCTTATCGTGTTAATAATTGCCGGACGCAATCAGCATAACGCCTACATACAAACATTATCACGTATATCCAGATTGCTGAAAAACGAGATTATTCGCGAACGTCTCTATCATTGCCAGGATAGTAAAGAGATATATGATATCATTATAGAGGGAGACAATCAGTCATGAATCTAAGTCCCGGTATATTACTACTGTTCGGAATCGGTGTCTTTGGCGGGATAATGAGCGCGTTGGTGGTCAAGCGTCTGAGTATTCCACAGGTTCTCGGATACATTCTGATGGGTGTGATTATTGGTGTCAGTGGTCTGAAACTCGTTACTCCGAGCGATATTGAAATGCTGAAACCTTTTAATTTTTTCGCACTGGGTATTATTGGTTTTTTGGTTGGCTCTGAAATTCAATTTGAGACATTAAAAAAATATGGAAAGCAGTTTACGTCGATTCTGCTGGCAGAAGGAGTTCTTGCATTTGTATTAGTCTGCCTGCCGGTTACTCTAATAATGATGAAAGTAACACACTCGTTGAATATCGCACTTGCCACTGGCATTGTTTTTGGCGCCATTGCTTCTGCTACTGATCCCGCTTCGACGATAAATGTACTTTGGGAATACCGTACTGCCGGAATATTGACAACGACACTTATCGCCATTGTTGCACTTGACGATGCTCTTGCTATGACCTTATATGGAGTTGGAACCAGCGTTGCTGAAATAATTTCCGGCACCGGTTCAAATGGTATTCTCGAAATATTGTATACACTATTCGATCTGTTCGGATCGATTGGCATTGGAATCGTTGCGGGATTGCTGTTGAATTTTATTTTGCGCAGGTCACACGATCAGGATTATATTTCCACCGTAGCAATTGGTATTTTACTGTTGTGCATTGGATTTGCAGTCAGGATGAATATGGATGTAATCCTGGTGACAATGGCAATTGGAATTACTGTCGTAAATATGTCTCCTCACCGCAGTAAGGAACTGGTTAATCATCTCAAACGATTATCGTCGCCAATCTATATTCTGTTTTTTGTATTTGTCGGTGCCCGATTAGGCCTGACCAATATGCCAAAATGGTTATGGCTAATTGTCGGTTTTTACGTCATTGGCAGAAGTGCCGGCAAATTATTTGGCGCCTGGCTTGGAGCCAAATTGACAAACGCCGAAGATGTTGTCCGGAAATATACCGGTATGGGGCTATTTGCCCAGGGCGGCGTCGCAATCGGATTGTCGATTATGGCCAGCCAGCATTTAAACGGAATATACATTGCCGAAAATCTTTACTTGGGAGATATCATTATTTTTGGTATAACTGCGACGACCTTTATTGTCCAAATTATCGGTCCGCCACTGGTAAAATTAGCGGTTAAACTTTCCGGTGAAATTGGCCGGGATATTACTGAAGAAGACATTATTAAAAAATGGAAAGTAGCCGATGTAATGGTTCGGGATGTGCCTATTATTTCAGAAAGTGAGTCGGTTCGTTCTGTATTTATCAAGTTTCAAAACACTGGGTATTCATTATTACCGGTAATAGCATCTGATAGTACAATCGTGGGTATCATTTCTTTTGACCAAATAAAGGATGTGATGCTGGATGATAGTTGCTGGGATTGGTTGCTTGCCTCTGATATAATGGTAGCGAGTCACGATATTATTCCCGAAAATGAAGGATTACAACAGGCCCTGAATGTCATGAACCAACTTTTTAGCGATTATGTCCCAGTAGTTAAAAGTATTGATAATAATACTTTTCGAGGGATTCTTGACCGAAGGGTCATCAAACAATCAGTGAATAAGGAAATGATTGCAATTGCAGGTCATATTAGCAGATAAAAATAATCTGTAAAAAATTCTTTACATTAAAGTGATTTTCACTTACACTTATCCTTACACAAATTAGGAGGGGTGATGAATTTTCCATGGAAGTTTTTTATTGATCTTGGGGTGATTTCGATTGCGTTACTTTTGGCAACTCTTTTACGAGCTCGAATTAAATTATTTCAGAAATATCTAATCCCAAATGCGTTAACTGCCGGATTTATCCTGCTATTTTATTATAACTTTATCGCAAAATATTTTAGCATGGATAATCAAGATCTTGGCGCGATGGTATATCATTTATTGAGCCTCTCTTTTATTGCCATGACACTCAGAAAAGCGCCTGAACCCAGAAAAAAAGGTGATCTTGGCATTTTTTCCACATCTGTCGCAATAGTATCTCAATATTCAGTCCAGATTATTCTAGGGTTACTTTTAACTTTCTTTTTTATGAAAACTTTTATCCCCAATCTGTTTCCGTCATTTGGGCTCTTTCTGCCGCTCGGTTTTGCTTTAGGCCCGGGGCAGGCATATGCAATTGGTCAGGGCTGGGAGTCTTTCGGTTTTGAAGGTGCCGGTTCAGTCGGACTAACCTTTGCGGCAGTCGGATTCTTATGGGCCTGTTTTGGAGGAATGTGGTTAATTAATTATGGTATCCGTAAAGAATGGATTTCGAAGGAAAAACTGGAAAAACTTAGACAACGCAATGTTTCTACCGGTGTTTATCCAAAAAATAAAGACCTGCCTGTTGGTTCCCATTTAACTACAGAAACTGAGGCAATTGATTCACTAACCTATAATGGGTCAATGGTATTGCTTGTTTATTTGTTTAGTTATTTACTGTTGAAATTCCTGACTTATTTATTGTCATTTGCCGGAAATGTTGGGATGGAACTGGCCGTAAATCTTTGGGGCATTAGTTTTGTATTTGCGGCTCTTGTTGCAATAGCATTTAAGGGAATATTAAATTTGTTTGACCTTCAACATACCTTGGATAACGGTTGTCTGACACGAATCTCTGGTATATCAGTCGATCTTATGGTTTCAGGCGCGATTGGCGCAATTTCCCTGATAGTCGTTATGAAATATTGGTTACCAATCTCTATAATATGCATTCTCGGCGGGCTGCTTGTTATGGCTACAGTTCCATGGTTCTGTTCCCGTTTGTTTAAAGACCACCGCTTCGAACGTACATTAATTGTTTTCGGCGCCTGCACCGGAACAATGCCGACAGGGTTGGCACTGTTACGCGTGATTGATCCGGATTTTGAAACACCGGTTGCTTCGGATTATATGTTTTCATCAGCAGTAACCTTCTTTATTGTCATTCCATTAATTTTAGCAATTAATCTGCCCGCATACTCCTACCGAACTGGCAATATGCTCTATTTCTGGGGTATGATTGGCATTGCAGTTATTTATACTCTATTTGCATTGATTTCTTTCCGCTTAATTGCAAAAAGGCGAAGTTTCATGTACAGCTCAAAAATTTGGCTTCATGATCATTTGATTAATCGAAAAAAGGAAAATAAATAAGGAGCATTCCTAATGGCAAATATGCATGATAACTATATTGGGTCACTTCGTGAAATAATTACTAACTGGCTAGCATCAGATGTTGGCAAAGCCAATAAATGGGGACAATATATCCGATATACACCGGATTTGTTTCATTTGTTAATTAAACTTTCGGGAGATAAATCAATTTCAAGCAGCTGCAGGGCAAAACTGGCTGCTGCGATTTCCTATTTTGTATCGCCTTATGATTTTATTCCGGAAGAGTTCTGGGGAGCGCTTGGTTATGTGGACGATATTGCCCTGGCAGCATATGTAATTAATTGTATCATGAAAGATATCGATCCTGAAATTGTTCTCAATAACTGGACCGGTGAAACGGATCTAAACATCCTGATTGTTGATATTTTAAACGTTGCTGAAGATATGGTTGGTAAAAAGTGGTGGGATAAATTAAAGGATTTGGTTAAAACCTGATAATAGCCTGTCTACCAATTATTTTGGATTGCTTTTCCGATTAATATTGGGTACAACGCAGGATTCAAACTGTAAATCTTAAATAGATTCAGAATATGCATATCTTCAAGTATATGCTGCATATTCATATTCAGTTCTTCATCAATTGTCGGAGGAATGAGTTCGGTCGCTTCACGCCGGGCACGAAGCTGTAATGCCTGTATGCTTGAATAAATTGATTCACATTGATCACTGGATTCAGGTAACACAAGGCGGCTGGAGATCGAGCCTTCAAGTTTTGCGGCACAGCATTTATTAATATATCGGGGGTTTTCTGAGAATAATTTTATGACAAACCACTCCCCTTCTTCGCCAATCATTTCATAGATGTCACCTTTCATTGATTGGCCAACTACAAATGATCCAGTAGTTGGATTTGTCCTGATATTAACATGTTTGGTCTTGGAAACGACATATTCCTGAGCAATTCCAAATTGACAAGTAACTACGAACATCATAATACTGAAATACAGATGTCTTCTCAATTCAACCTCCTGTTAAATATCCCGTTTTCGGTTCGACAGCAAAATAATATCCCGCAACTCTTCTTTATTTCGGGCAGCCATCCAACGCGTTTCAAATGTCGATTCCTGAGCAATATTCGCGATCGCCATCAAGGCTCTTAAATGATAATTCCGTTCATCAATTGATCCTACCAGTACAAACATGGCATGAACCGGATCATTGACTTTGGAAAATATTAATCCGGATTTTGCCCGAACCAGCAGCACATCAAATCTTTTATCGCCAGGAACGATGATATGCGGTATTGCCAGTCCCGGTTTAATGACTGTACCAGACTGCTTCTCTCTTTCGAGAAATTTATTATAAATAATATCTTTTTCAATATTGCATCGTTTGGATAATATTGCAGAAATTTCCCTAAATGCTTCTTCGATAGTCTGAGATTGTTCGATATCAAGGATTTCACAATTTTTAATTAATTCATCAAAGCGGTCCGCAAGAATTTTATCTCGCTCAATGATTATTTCACGCAGTTCATTTTCTAAGGTTTTGGAATGCAATTCCTTGGCAGTAATCCGTTCGACGACATGCATCAACGCTGAAATGCGTTTGACTTTTTTCCGAGAATAACCAAGATAAATAATTCCTCCAAAAAATAGAAAAAGCATGCTGATTAATATAGGGATTAGCCCCATTTCAATTAGAAGAAAACCGTATAATAGCAGAGCAATTATCGGTGTAAACGGATAGAATGGAATTTTAAATTTTGGCCGGTAATTCTGAATTTTGCTTTCACGCATAATAATTACAGAAATATTCACCATCATAAATAGAATAATCATCAGTGTGGAGGCTGTTTTGACAAGGTCTTCTATTCTTAAAAACAGAATCACCATAATCATAAATCCACTGGTTATCAGAATTGATATTACCGGGGTTTTAAACTTTGGATGGACTTTCCCAAAGAATTCCGGCAACAACTTGTCCCGGCTCATAGCCAAAGGCGAACGGGATGCGGCTAATATACCGGCATTGGCAGTTGTTATAAATGCTGCCATTGCGGCAATACTAAGGATAATCAAGCCGGGAGTCCCCATTATTTCTGAAGCACCTAGTGAAAGTGGAATTAATGATCCCGAGAGCATTTTGCCGTCAGTAATTCCGACTGTTACTCCGATCGCCAGAATATACAGTGCCGTCACCAGCAGATATGATAAAATCATTCCCAGTGGGATATTTCTGGTCGGATTTTCAACTTCCTCCGCGATGCTGGATATTTTGGTCAATCCTCCAAAGGACACAAATACCAATCCGGCCGTGGAAACAACCGACCAGAAACCGTTAGGCATAAACGGGATATAGCGGTCCGGATGAGTCGATATAAATCCCCTGCCAATATAAAGAACCAGAATTACGATGAGTACTATCACAAGCAGAATCTGTGAATACCCGGTCATTTTTACACTGACAAGATTAAAAATGGTAAATATTAAACAGGCGATAATAGCGATTATTTTTATTTCCGTATATGAAATATTGGGGTTAATCAATACTGCAAATGCACCGATTCCAACCAATGCAAATGCACTTTTAAGACTAACCGAAAACCAATTGGCAAACCCTCCGAACATTCCCAGTACAGGCCCAAGGCTCCTGTCAATAAAAAAATATGTCCCTCCGGCTTTTGGCATTGCAGTGGATAATTCAGCCTTCGCCAGCATGCTTGGAATAATTAGTATTGACGCCAGTATATAGGCCAGGATCATAGCGGGTCCAGAAATTGCATAGGCCAATCCCGGCAAAACAAATAAACCCGAACTGATCATAGCACCGGTGGAAACCGCAAATACATCAATTAATCTAAGTTCTTTTTTGAGTGCCATATGACTTTATTCTTCGATTAAATATATCAATAACGACTTTGATACTAAAGAAATTTATTTAACTAATTAAAATTCCAGAGTTAGTTGGGTATTTGATACAATATCTGCTTCGTTATTCAATTTTGATAAACTTATTCCCAGCAGACGGACGGGTTTTCGTGGAAGATCCGTTGAATTCAACAGGTTTTTTGCAATTGTATAAATTTCTTCTGAATTGATTTTTAGTAGTGAAAAACTGGCACAGCGGATTTTTAAATCAAAATCATGGTATTTGATTTTCAAGGTCACTGTTTTACCGCTAATACCAGATTTTTCCAAACGGCGACCCAATTCTTCAGCAATAGATTTCAAACGGTGATGAAGCAATTTATACTGAATAATATCCTCTTCAAATGTTCACTCAGCACCAAAGGATTTCCGAATTCGTTCCGGTTTGACTTCACGGTCATTAACACCTCTGGAGACATTGTAGAAATAGGTGCCGGCTTTTGGTATTGCAGTGGACAATTCGGCTTTCGCCAGCATATAGACCAAAATCATGGCGGGCCCGGAAATAGCATAGGCCAATCCCGGCAAAACAAATAAACCCGAACTGATCATAGCGCCGGTCGAGATTGCGAAGACATCCAACAGTTTCAAATCTCGTTTTAATCCCAACTAACTCCCTTACTTTCAAATAGTATAAGAAATCTAAGTTTCGATTCTAAAAGATTTTTAAAATAATTCTCTATTTTACCAAACATATCT
>CAZAKB010000048.1:6564-20729 GCA_964485475.1 uncultured bacterium | reverse complement strand
TGGCAGCAAACAGAATCAACATCGAGGATATAACGATGGCAATACTGAGTTCCACCAGGGTGAAGCCACTTGAGTTATCTGATAAAAATTTATTGAGCCACATCATAAAAATACTCGCTGATGTAGGTTTCTAGGCTGAGTGATTGGGTTGAAGCCCATGCAATGGTGACTTCGACATGCTTATAATCGACAGTATTAGCATCTAAGTCAGACCCATCGGTTCCGTCGAAATCATCATCAATATCCGTGACGACGGTAGTGCGTGTCCCCGGCACATCTTTCAGTGAAACACTGGTGTTGGATTCCGATAGACTGTCCGACAGGATTCCCCATGAATACTTGCGAGCTGTTTCAAGACGGCTCTCCGCCACTATTAGTGCGATTCGCTGATATTTTTCCTTGGTCAACTGTTCTCTGCCTACTGAAACAAATTG
Source organism: uncultured bacterium (assembly GCA_964485475.1). Lineage (GTDB taxonomy): Bacteria > Fidelibacterota > UBA2242 > UBA2242 > UBA2242 > B118-G9. The sequence continues at coordinate 20,295 of CAZAKB010000048.1, read as the reverse complement.
CAGACCGCTAATAATTAAAACCGTCATTATTAAAATGGCGACGGCAGTTTCGGCAAGAGTGACTCCACTGTCGTTTTTGATTATATTATTTAATAATAACTTCATCGTTTTCCCAAAGTGCGGAGAGGAGAATGAGATTCTCCTCTCCGCACTTTGGCAATTATTAACTCGGGCCTCCGGTGAAAATACCCAGCTCGTTCAGTGTGCGATCTGTTCCGGTCAGAATTGCATCACTGTCACAGGTCAATGTGTAAAATGTGTCAGCTGACTCGACAGTGTACAAACTTGCGGTGAAGTATCTTCCTGTAAGGTCTGCTGTACTGACGCCAAGTCCCGATACAGCAGTTACAGCAGTACCGGCAGCGGCAGTCGGATAAACATTATTTGCGGCATAATAAACCCGCAGCCCGGTGCGAATTGTGCCTAATGCTGCGTCGCATTCAGTCATTTTGGCTTTGTTGATGTTCGACTGATATATTGGAACAGCTACAGCGGCAAGAATTCCAACAATGACAATAACAATCATCAATTCAACCAGTGTGAAACCCGATTCATTTCTTAACGTTTTCATAACATTTCCTCCTTTTGGATTTTTATGGGTTGTATTCTATAACTTTTAGCCATGAATGGCTCCTGTCATTTGGAAAATTGGCAGATAAAGGGCAATCACCACAACCAGTGCCAGCACACCTAATCCGATCATCAGGATAGGTTCGATAATTGTCGATATTGAATCGATTGTGGCATTAAATTGCCGATCATAAAACTCAGCAACTTTTTCAAGCATTAGTTCCAGGGAACCTGATTCTTCTCCAACCGTGATCATTTTAACCATTATCACCGGAAAAATCGGATGTTGCAACATAGAATTTCCCAGTGATAAACCACCTGAAATTCCGTCTTTGATTTTGTTAACGGTTTCGATGATAATAACATTGTTGGAAGTTTCCGCAGCGAGCCCCAGCGACTCGACCAATGGTACGTTATTTTTTGTGAGAGTCCCCAGGATTTTGCTGAAACGAGCGATAATGGATTTTTTGATCATTGCTCCAAAAACAGGCATCTGAAATATTGCTTGGTCAAGAAATCGGCGACCCTGTGGATTTTTCTTAAGAACTTTGAAACCAAATAACAGGGCAATAATCAGACCGATTTCGATTAAAATATTCTTTTTAGCAAAATTGCTGATAGCGATAATTACAAGTGTCGGACCGGGAAGTTCGGCGCCAAAGCTGGCAAAAATATCCTGGAATTTTGGGACCAGTCCGAATATGACTGCCGAAACTACCAGCGCGAAAAAGATTGAAATAAATTTTGGATAGGAAACAGCGGCTTTAATCTTCTTATCAATTTTGTCTTTGTTTTCAACATAAGTGGCTAACTGGTCAAGAATACCAGCGAGGTTTCCGCCGATTTCAGCAGCTTTGACCATTGATATTGCGAGGATTGAAAATACTGCAGTGTGTTTGGATAGTGCTGTAGAAAAATTATCACCTTTCTCAATGTCGCTACGTAAACTGGATACAACTTTTTGAAACATTGGTTTTTCACTCTGATCCTGTAGTATTTCAAGGCTGTCAACCAGCTGCACACCAGCACCCACCATGGTTGACAATTGTCGGAAGAAGACAACCAGATCTTCGGAATCAATCGGTTTTTGGAATGTGAAAAATGAATTGTTCTTAGTCAAAGTTACTTCGGATTTTACATTGGCTTCTTTTGCGGATATGAGGGTCATGGATTTTTTTTGGAGTTGCATCGCTAATTGAATCTCAGATGACGCTGAAAGAACTCCCTTTGTTTTTCGACCGTTTGTGTTTAGTGCAACGTAATTAAAATTAGGCATTAGACAATCCTTAAAACCTCGTCTATAGTTGTCCGTCCATCTTTTACCTTTTTTATACCATGTTGTAGGAGTGATGCCATGCCAAGTTCCGTGCCGCGTTTCCGTATGCTTTCTTCGGAAGCATCGTTGATTATCATTTCTTTGATTTCAGAATTAATAAAGAAAAATTCATAGATTGCCATGCGCCCCCAGAATCCAGTGCTTCCACAATGATCACAGCCGTTCCCCTTATAAAAGTCAAAGCCTGCAGTGTCGATTTGAAGTGTGCGCAACCGCAGCATGGTTTCTTCGTCCGGCGTGTATTTTGTTTTGCAATGCAGACAGATTCGACGGGTCAGACGTTGAGCGATGATCAGGGACAGGGCGGAACAAATCAGGTACTTGTCGATTCCCATATTGATTAAACGGATGACAGTAGAAACGGCATCATTGGTATGAAGGGTCGAAAGTACCAGATGACCGGTCAATGATGCCTTGATAGCAATTTCTGCCGTTTCCCGATCACGGATCTCACCAACCATAACAATGTCCGGATCCTGCCGTAATATTGATCGTAATCCGGCTGCAAAGGTCAATCCTACCTGTGGACGAGCTTGGATCTGATTGATGCCTTTTAAACGGTATTCAACCGGATCTTCGACAGTGATGATATTTTTTTGAGGAGAATTCACATAATTGAGTGCCGAGTAGAGAGTAGTTGTTTTACCTGAACCTGTCGGACCTGTAACCAGAACCATTCCATGAGCTAGAGAAAGTACATTTTTGAATTTCGTCATTAGGTCATTTTCAAAACCAATATCATCGATATTTAATGAAATGTTACCCTTATCCAGGATTCTCATTACGATCTTTTCGCCGTAAATAGTTGGTAACGACGAAATACGAATATCGATCTGGCGCCCCAGGATTTTTATTTTTGTCCGACCATCCTGCGGTATTCGGCGTTCGGCGATGTCCAGACCACCCAGGATTTTGATGCGGGAAATGATCCCTGATTGCATTCGTTTTGGAGGAGGGGAAATTTCACGCAAGATTCCATCTACCCGTAGACGAACTTTTACCTCTTTTTCCTGAGGTTCAATATGAACGTCACTGGCCCGATCCTGGGTGGCCTGAAGTAGCAGTAAATTAACAAATTTTATTGCCGGAGCATCTTCAGCCTGGATCCGTAGTTGTTCTTCGTCGCTTTCGTCGTCTTCACTATCTATTTCAAAATCAACGAGCTCTTTCATGCTCTCTTCGAGATTTACTTTTTGTGAATAAAATTTATCTATTTCAGCATCGATACTTTCAGTATTTGCATAGCTGACGTCAATTTTAAATCCGGTTCTCTTCTGAATGACATCAAGAGCAATCGGGTCAAAAGGATTTGCCATAGCAACGGAAAGGAGATTGTTTTTCTGAGCAAACGCAAAGGCGTGGAAATATTGTGCGATATCTTCTGGTATAAGTGTCACGACAGCCGGATCAATAAAACCCAGGTTTTTCAGATCAGTTGTTGGAATGCGGTTCAGCATAACAAACGATTGAATTCGTTGCCGAATGTGTTCGGGACTTACTCTCTTTTTTGTGATTGTAGCTTCTTGCATTGTCTTTCGGTTATTTCAATTTCAGGAATATCTAATACCAAAGGTTGCGCCAAAAGATGTAAGTGATTATAATTAGGTTGTTTACATAATATTAAGTCTTAATCTCGGCAAAGCAGGTGACATATATAAATGACAGATTTTAAATGTTATGAAAGAATATATAACACTCTATATCGAGAGTAATTTGAGAATATATGTAATAATATTATGACAGTTAATGACGGGAAATATTGTACTTGTTCATTTTCTGGTAAAAGTTCTGACGGGGCAGTTTGATTTCACGGGCAGTCCTGGAAATATTCCAACCGTTCCGTTTTAAAGCTGCCAGCAAGAAATCTTTCTCGAAATGCTCTTTTGCTTCGGAGAAAAGTGTATAAGGACCATGTTCAGGTTGATTGTGTGTGTCAGAAAGAATTGTATTTGGAAGATCGACCAGGGATAATTGATCATGTTCAGCCAGAGCAATGGCTCGTTCAATGACATTTTCCAGCTCGCGAATATTTCCGGGCCAGGAGTAATCGCTGAGTGCTTTCATGACAACTTTTTCGGTGCCCTTGATAGTTTTATTGTGGATCGATGTGTATTTTTCTATAAAATACTTGACCAATAACGGAATATCGTCCTGACGATTTTTGAGGGGTGGTATGTTTAGGGAAATGACATTAAGCCGGTAAAACAGGTCTTCCCGAAAATCTCCGGCATTGACTGCTTTCATGAGATCGCAGTTGGTTGCGGAAACAATTCTCACATCGGATTGAATGTAGTCTGTTCCACCGACGCGCTGGAAGTTTTTCTCTTGGAGCACCCGTAAAAACCGAATCTGCAATGCCGGGCTGGTCTCAGCGATTTCATCGAGGAAAAGTGTCCCGCCTCTAGCATCCTCGAAAACGCCCTTTGTCTGTTTATAGGCGCCGGTAAACGCACCTTTTTCATATCCAAACAGCGTTGATTCCAGCAGTGTTTCCGGGATACCACCACAGTTGATACTGATAAATTTTCGGTCTGAACGAGCGCTGTACTGATGAATCGCCCGGGCGATCAGCTCTTTTCCGGTCCCGGTATCTCCGGTAATTAACACCGAAGTATTGAGCGGGGCGATTTTTTGGACCATTTTCAGCAGTTTCTGGATCTCGACCGAATTGCCAATGATCGAGTGAGATTTCAATTCTTTTTTCAGCCGGTCTTTCAGGTAGCGGTTTTCATCCTTGACAGCTTTTAACTTCAGCGCTTTTTGGACCGCGGTTTTAATGATAGTAATATCATTGAAAGGTTTTAATATATAGTCTTCCGCGCCGATTTTAATCGCTTCCACGACCGTCTTGATATCCCGCTGTGCAGTGGCCATGATGACGGTAATTGTCGGATCCAGTTTCTGCAGATTTTTCAGGACTTCAATTCCGCTCATGACCGGCATACCAATATCCAGCAGTACCAGATCGTATGAGCTGCTGCTGAATTTTTCAAGGGCTGTTTTTCCACTGTTAGCGGATTCAACGTTGTAATTTTCTTCATTGAGAATTTCTACCAGTACCTCACAGATATAAGGTTCATCATCAACAATTAGGATTCTGGTTGGGTGTACTAAATCATTCATTGCTTTATTGGAATTGATACGATGAATTCAATGCTTTCCGGGTCATTGTTTATTAAAAACGTTATTCCAATTTCTTTTGCCAACAAACTGGCGTCATATAAATTTTGTAAACGTGTGTTGTCAGATGGGGAAGAGATTGACAATGCAAAATTATTTACTTCAGGATTGTTAAGTACATGCGAACCAATCCTAATCATCACGGAATCCGAAGTCTTATCGCTTATAATTTTGATTTTATTTTCAACGGAATCTTTCAAGTGAAATATCAGAACCTGTATTATGCAGTAGACAAGGGTTGAGACATGGAAATAGCTGCTTGTGATCATTAATGGATTGGGATGATACTGAAAATCTTTGATAATATTGTGTTTGAAAAAGGGATCTGCGTTTAAAAATTCTAGTTCATTTTTTATCAGAGCGTTAATATCAATCGGCTGCAATTTATCATTGGAAATATTTTGACTGATAAATACGAGATTGTTCAGAATTAATTCAATCGTCTTACTCTGATCTATTAATTTTTTAAAATCTTGATTTTCCGGCATTTTCAGTTGCAGCAATTGTGAGCGGGTGGAAATAATTGTCAACGGATTACTGAGATTGTGGACAATCCCCGGCGTTGAATTTATAAATGCAAACAAGCGTTTCTGAAGAAGGGATTGCTTGATTTCTTTAGTATCTTTACCCATGGAATAACTTCTTATAATCCTGTAGTACCGGCGGTGAGTATGTTTTCAAAGCAATGCAACGCATAATTATCGGTCATGCCGGCAATATAATCCTTTAGAATAATGTCAATGTCATACGCACATTTTTCGTACACATCCTTCAGTGAAGACATATATTTTCCAAATTTATTATCCAAAGCAATTTTGCTGGCGGCATAGGCATCCCAATCGGTCTTGAATGTATTAAATAACTGATTCAGGTACTGATAAATTGACGAAAGCACTGTTCTTGAGTAATCGTTCCAGTAGACCATTTTGGGATTTCGATAGATGTGTGTCCGGCTGAATTGTTTAAACTCTTTCAGCAGTTCAAACATTCCCTGAGAGAAACCGATTTTTCCGTTTTTTGACGACCAGTCGATGACATCATTTACCAGATTTGTAATGATATCACTATTTCTGACGCCCAGTTTTTTCTGAATATTTTCCGGAATATCATTTCGTGTTATCAGGTTTGCCTTAATCGCGTCCTCCAAATCACGTCCCAGGTAGGCCATAGAGTCACTGACCCGTACAGCACAGGCTTCCCATGTGCTTGGAGATGTTGGCCGGAAATCAATACGGTTTAGATCGTTTGGTACCGGCGCGACGTCGACAAACTGTTCATCGACTTCACCGCAGTGGGATACAATGCCATCGCGAACGGCAAATGTCAGGTTTAAGCCCCTACCGTAGTTCTCCAGTTTATCGGCAACGCGCAGACTGTGTACTTCATGAATGAAGGGTTTGTTCAGGAGCTTATTCAGGGCTAATTCGCCGGCATGCCCGAAGGGAGCATGTCCCAGATCGTGTCCCAGACCAATAGCATGTGCCAGTTCTTCATCCAGCCCCAAAGCTTTACATATGGTCGCTGAAATCGACGCCACATGCATGGAGTGCTCAATCCGTGTACAAATATGATCGTTTTCCGGAGAGAAAAAAACCTGGGTTTTATGCTTTAGACGACGAAATGCCAGTGAGTGAATAATGGCTGTCTGGTCCCGGAAATAGGGGCCCCGGACATCTTCCGGCCGTTCCGTCTGCCGACTGGTGAGTAGCGAAACCGGATGAGGATTATTAAACATTAACAAAAAGTAACTCCTTTAAACAAATTCTATAACAGAATATAGCTATTTTATGGATAAAAATGAATGATTTGGGTCATTTTTTAAAAATAACCGGACACTCTTGAAATTACAGTCAGTGAATTTTCTTTTTTGCAGTTGGCAGATATTGTTTCACCCGGGGATGATTCGGATCGAGCTCCAGACATTTTTCCCAAACATCGACAACTTCTTGCCAACGTCCCTGAATCCAGTAAATTGAACCAAGGTTATAGTACAGGTCGGCATCATCAGGGCGTAGTTTGATCGCATTCTGGTAATCCTGGATCGCTGGATTGAGTTGATTGAGTTTCTGATAACAAACACCCCGGGCGATATAAATATCGGCATTATCCTTAATTTCCTTCAGAACCTCAGTATAGTCCAGAATTGCCCAGGTGTAGCGCTTTCGTTCTTTGTAGAGATTGGCCCGATTGAGGTATGTTCTTGGATGGGGATTAATTTCTATGGATTTAGTGTAATCTTCAAGCGCTTCATTCAGGTAACGGGTCGCCTCATAGGCCTTTGCGCGGATATTGTAGGCATCGGCAACATCGGGATTTTGCTTTACTACAGAGTCAATATCAGTAATCGATTGAGTATAATTACCAGTTTCCAGATACACTTTCGCCCGATCCAGATATGCCAAAGTAAAATCCGGATTCTGATCGATCGCTTGTGAAAAATAATCAATTTTTTCGTTAGGATCGGTCGTTGCAGTACCTTTTGTATACCAGCCGGCTGCGGTAGTTGAATCGCCGGCTTTTTGTTTGCCTTGATCCGAAACTGTCGCCACTCGTAATTCGCAGGCTGCAAGGAATAAAATACATGTCATTAAAAGGATACGTTTTTTCATGATCTTCTGACTAATTTATAATTAAAAGAACCGGGCGTAGTTTAGTATATCAAAGCGATTGATTCAATAGTTCTTTATTGGGCTATTTTTGATTAACCGAGACGATTATTCATATCGGAGACAGTTTGCCGGATTAGACATGGCTGCTTTCAATGCCTGAAAAATGACGGTAAAAACAGCGATGACGAGAGAAATAATGAGAGATAAACCAAGTATCCACACCTGAATATCTGTATGATAAGCAAAATTTTGCAGCCAGCGTTTCATCAGGAACCAGGCCAAAGGCCAGGCGATAATATTTGAAATAACCACCCATTTCAGAAATTCTTTGGATAGCAGAAATAAAATGCCCTTTACCGATGCGCCCATAACTTTGCGGATACCAATTTCTTTGGTTCGCTGTTCGGTGGTAAATGACGCCAACCCAAAAAGACCAAGACATGCGACGAAAATCGCCAGAATTGAAAAGATGCTCAACAGTTGTCCCAGTTTTTCTTCTGCCCGAAAATACTCACCAAATTTTTCATCGATAAACGAATACTCAAATGCAGTTCCTGGTATTATAGATGACCAGGTTGTTTCGATTGCAGCAATCGTTTCGGAAATAGTGTTGGGTTGGATTCTCAGGATAATGGAGCTGATCATTATCGGATTAATTTGGATGAGTAAGGGCTCAATTTTTTCACGCAGTGACCTCATGTGAAAATTCCGGACGACGCCAATAATTTCACCATCAATAAAAGCACCCCGTTGCCGCATATCGGGTAATGAGAATTTTTTACCAATTGGATTATCCCAGCCAATTTGACTGACGGCAGCCTGATTGATGATAAATGCTTCGCTGGCATCGGAAGCATGTTCCTGACTGAAGTCCCGACCCAGTATCAGCTCTGCTCCGAGTGCATCGAGATAGCCGTAATCCGTTCCAACGATCTGCATAATAACCGGATCATCGCCTGAAATACCTTCCGGTTTCGTGCCCATTTTCATTATTCTGGGACTACCGGGATAATTGAATCCACCGCTGACATTCTGAACGCCGGGAACCTGTGATAGTGCATTCTTGAGACTATTATACTGCATTTGCAGCGGACGTTCTTTCAGAGGAATTGTGAGTGTAAAGTCTTTATCAAATCCTAAATCCTTATGTTTAATGTAATGTATCTGCTTATAAATGATAATTGTTGAAATGATTAACAAAACAGAAATCGTATATTGAAAAACGACCAGTATTTTACGGAATACAGTACGGGATGATCCCTTTGATGCGCCTTTGATGCTGTCAATTGCCTGGAACCGGGACAGGAAAAATGCCGGGTAACTGCCAGCCAGAATTCCTACAAAAATAGCCAAACCGGTCAATGCCGGGAAAATCCAAAGATTTTGTCGGTAATTCAGAATCAAATCTTTTTCGAGATATACTTCAAAGCGATGTCGAAGAATTTCGAATAATGCAAATGCCAGCGCTGTTGCCAGCAGGGATAGAAATATTGATTCACCGAGGAATTGTTTGATTAATTGTGACCGATTTGCGCCCAATGTTTTACGCATTCCGACTTCAACCGAACGATGAGCAGACCGGGCGGTGGCAAGGTTCATAAAATTGATACAAGCAATTAAGAGAATCGCGATTGCCAGGGCCGTAAACAGGTAAACGTACTGAATACTACCACTGGGTTGCAATTCCATTTTTAGATTGGAATGCAAATATATATCGCTGAGCGGCTGGACAAATAGGGTTGTCATCTTTGCCATTGATCCGGGAATATAGCGGCTGAGAAATTCCGGTAGTTTTTGTTCAAATTCTTTCGGGGAAAAATCATCGCTTACAAGGAGATAATTGTAAGGAAGACCAATATGACCCCAGGAGTTCAGCAGTTCACCGTCTATCAATTCTATTGTGGCGGTGCTGGCCATGATTTGGCACTGGATTTGAGTATTTTTCGGAATATCATCCAGAATTCCGGTTACAGTGAATTCATATTCATCATTGAATTTGATTGTTTTACCTATCGGATTTTCCTCACCGAAATATTTACTTGCAATCTCTGAAGTCATAACGATAGACCAGGGAGATTCAAAAACGGATTTGGAATTTCCGATTTTCAATGGGAATGTATAAATCTCAAAAATTGAGGGGTCAACAAAATAGAATTCATCTTCACTAAACCGGTTATTTTCATATTCCAAAATCGCCGAGCTACTGATATCCTGTGCCATAAAGAGACGAACACTGTTTTCAATTTCCGGAAAATCCGCTACTAATTGCGGGGCTAATGGTGGTAAAAGCGCTGCGACGCGGTCCACCTGTCCATGCATATTCAATTCACCGGCAACCCGGTAAATTCTACTCCGATTTTCATGACAATGTTCGAACTGAATTTCGTTAATAACATACAGACAGATCAACAGGCATCCGGCGATTCCGATTGCCAGACCAAGGATATTGATAAATGCATATCCTTTTTGTCGTTTCAGATTTCGCAATGCAATTTTCAAATAACTACCAAACATATCCAAACGCCCCTTCCTTCAATAGCTTAGTTTTCGCCCATTATTAGCGGAATAATGCTTAAAATCAATTCCATTTAACATATTTATATGACGATTGAATTGTTAAAAAAGTTTTTGGAAATATTATTCGTATTTTAAAGTTTCTGCCGGATTGCTCAGGGCGGCCCGAATGGAATGATAACTCACTGTAATTACCGCAATCAGCAGGGCGGTAACGCCGGCTAGTAAAAATGATCCTGCACCAATTGAAATTCGGTAGGCGTATGCTTGTAACGACTGTTTTATAAAGAAATAGGCAACCGGCCAGGCAATCAGGTTTGAAATAATGACCAACCATGCAAATTCTTTTGTCAGTAAGATCAGGATATTGGGTACAGTTGCTCCCAAAGTCTTTCGGATACCGATTTCCCGGATCCGGCGTTCGGTCGTGAAAGAGGCCAGGGCGAAAAGTCCCAAACTGGCAATGATAATGGATATTACCGAAAATATCGTAAATAGTTTATTGGTCTGCATTTCGGTTTGATACAGCCTATTATAATTATCATCGAAGAAAAAGAATTCAAAAGGTTTGTAGGGAATATAGTTGTTCCAGGTTTGTTTGATATACTCAATAGTCTCTTTGACATTTTCCGGCCGAATCCGGACACAAATATATGTTCGGCCTTCGGTTTGAAAACCAATAGCAAGCGGTTGAATCGGTTTGTGCAGGGATTCATAATGGAAATCCTTCAGTATTCCTACGATAGGAATTGTTGCTGAACTATCACCGGGAGAACCCAAAGCCTGCTCTATATATGGCTTTTTTAACCCAAAGACTTTCGCCGCGGTTTCGTTGATGATTATTCCTGTCCAGCTATCGGTTTCCCGGTTGTAAAACCGGCCTTCAACCATCTCTAAGCCGAAAGTCTCGGCATAATCCCAATCGACCCGACAGTAATTGATTAGATGTTGTTCTGAATTTCCTGCACCTTTGGCGTTAAGAACCGCGTTCTGAAAACCCCTTCCGGGAATATTCGTTCCTCCACTGACGGATAATATCTGTGGATTCTGTTTCAGGTCATTTTTAAAAGATTCAAATACAGTCTGCTGGAAAGTCGTATCGATAAATGTACCGTCGGGATTTTGTCCCATAGCCCATCCACGATTGATAATGACGATGTTTTCCTTGATGAATCCCAGGTGCTTATTCTGGATAAAGTTCATTTGCCGGAAAAGCAGGAATGTTGTTATAAATAGAACAATGGAGATCGAAAATTGAAATATCACCAATATTTGCCGGATGCCCCGGCCCTTCTGACCTAAACCGAGGTTTTCTTTCAGGACTTTGACCGGTTGAAAGGAGGAGAGAAAAAAAGCGGGATAAGAACCGGCCAGAATTCCAAGAAATATGGTAAAAAAGAGCAATCCGGGCAACATGTACCATGGTGAAAGATAATTAATAACAATCGCCTTCCCGGCAATTGAATTAAATAAAGGCAATAACAATACCGATATAGTCATGGCTGCCAGTACTGACAGCACACAGGTCAAAATCGATTCTACCAGAAACTGCCCGATGAGGCGATTTTTTGTCGACCCCAGTACTTTACGCATTCCGACTTCCCGGCTGCGTCCGGCAGAGCGGGAGGTTGCAAGATTCATGAAATTAATACAGGCGATAAAGAGGATAAAAGCCGCAATTATTGAAAAGATGTAGATATATTTGATGTCGCTGTTGGGTTCCATCTCTCCGTCCATATGAGAATACAGGTGAATGCTGGTCATTGCTTGTAAAAAATACTCGTATTTTCCACCGGCTTTTTCCATTTCATCAAAGGACATTCCGGTGCTTTCCTGAAAATGCGGACCGGCATATTTCCGCAGAAATTGAGGAAGTTTTGCTTCGAGATCTTTCGGACTGGCTTTTTCATGCAGAACAATATAAGTGCACATAAAATTATTCAACCACCATTCACCATTGTCCCATTCCCAAGAGGAAAGTGGTGAAAGCATGCCATAATGGAAGTGAGCATTTTTCACAGGATTGTCTACAACGGCGCTGACCCGGTAGGGTGTTCCGTCTTCAAACTCAACAATTTTATTCAGTGCTTCCGCCGGATTTCCGAAATACTTTTTGGCATTTTCCAATGTCAAAACCACTGTGTGATCGTCCTTCAGAGCGGTTTTTGGATCGCCGAATAGCACTTTCAGCGGAAAAACATCAAAGAAGTTTGTGTCAACCCACATAAAATTGGCTTCATTATAGACGATATCCTGATAACGTACCAGCATATTAGGCGTATGTTCCATCCGGGTAGCATGCAGCACTTCTGGGTATTCCTGGATAATTGTCCGGGAAAGTTGTGATGGTGTGCGAACTGTGTTGGTCTCCTGCGTACCGATGATGCTGTGTACACCGACACGATAAATTTGATCGGCATTTTCCCAGTTGCGGTCATAGCTTAATTCATCACCAACATATAATACGATCAACAGACAACAACTGATACCAACTGCCAGCCCGAAAACATTTATCAGACTGACTCCAAGACTCTTTTTCAGATTGCGATAACTGATGATCAGGTAATTTTTCAGCATGGATAATTCCTCATTCGAAATTTACAACTGTTATAAGACAATCTAAAATAGGGAAAGTTGTCGTCAGAATAAAGAGAATATTAGTGATTCTGGCAGATGGTTCGTTTAACGGTGCTTCTGCAGGATTAAGGGTCTTAAGTTTGAACGGGTTATCTAACTTTTTCTTTGTTTCTTACGAAAATTAACTTGAATCGTCCCTTCGGACTTTCACGCTGCTCAATTTCAAATTGCTTAATAGATTTAATCAGTGGTGTCAACTTTTGGAAGCCATAGTTTCTGGAATCAAAATTGGGCTGTTTCTTTTGGAGCAGATTTCCGACATCACCAAGAAAAGCCCAGCCGTCATCATCGGCCAAATCGGATATAGTCGATGAAATCAGTCTTATCACCTTTGGTGTAATATTATCGATATTCGGTTTTTTGGACGACGTGCTTTTGGGTAATTCCGATTCACTTTCCTCAGATTGGTCTTTCAGGATTTCAATATAAATGAATTTGTCACAGGCAACGATAAAGGGTTCCGGTGTTTTCTTTTCGCCAATACCGATGACATTCATTCCGGCCTCGCGCAGCCTTGTTGCCAGTCGGGTAAAGTCGCTGTCACTGGATACCAGGCAGAATCCGTCGACTTTTTCGGAGTACAAAATATCCATTGCATCGATGATCATGGCGGAATCCGTCGCATTTTTTCCTGTTGTGTAGCCATACTGCTGAATGGGTGTGATCGCATTTTCCAGAAGGACATTTTTCCACTTTGATAATTTCGGATTTGTCCAGTCTCCGTAAATTCTTTTTATCGTCGGGTTGCCGTATTTGGCGATCTCTTCCATCATCTCCTTCACATAAGCCGAAGGAATATTATCACCGTCTATTAATACTGCAAGTTTTAAGTCCATTATTTTATCCTAACATTCTGTTTTGCACAATATACTGATTAATCGGGGG
>CAZAKB010000048.1:0-6464 GCA_964485475.1 uncultured bacterium | reverse complement strand
TAATCAACATCCACAGAACTCATTCCGACGACAATATCCATTTCCGGGTCTTTCCCATCCCATTGAATCCCACCGGCATTGCTTCCGATATTGGTAGGGCGATGGGAAGAGGCCGTTACATTCATTACTTCTGAAATTGGAATTAATTCCTGTTTTAACGTCTGATAACTGTTTTTAACATCACCCTGCATGCTGATGGCGATGACATGTTCCTGATCAAACCCAAGATCCTTTGAGCGCATGAAATGGAGTTGCTTGTAAATTACCAGTGTACCGATGATTAATATGACAGAAAGACTGAATTGAATAATGACCAGAATACGGCGGAGAAGTTGGCTGCGTCCATTCGTATGACTGCCCTTAAGTACAGCAACTGGCCTGAATCCCGATAGAAATAGTGCCGGATAACTGCCGGATACAAGCCCGGTAATGACCGTAATAAGTAGAAGTCCGATAATAAATTGGCCATTAAAAAGGGCCTTCCAGAGGATTTCTTTTCCGGCAATCGTATTAAAGACCGGCAGCAGAAGTACCACAAAAAGAATCGATATCAATACTGCGAGCAATGATAACAATATTGATTCGCCAATGAATTGAAAAATCAGGTTTTCTCGGAATGCGCCAACAACTTTCCGCATACCGATTTCCCGGGCACGGTTGGCCGAACGGGCGGTCGCCAGGTTCATGAAATTAATACAGGCGATCAGCAGAACAAAACCGGCAATTATGGAAAAAATATAAACGAACTTTATGGCTACCGGGTTGTGATCAAAACCGAAAAAACCAAAAAGATGAATTCGGGTCAGTGGATTCACCATGTAAGTAATCGTATTTTCTTCTTTGTGATTATTAACAACGGTTGTGATTTTATTGTTTACGTCGGGGATAGAAGCATTTTCCTGGAGTAAAACAAAGGAGAGGATATTATTACTACCCCAGCTGTCAACGTACTCGCCCAGTTTTTTTGTCAATTCCATGTGAACGAGAATTTTTGGATGTAAAATAGTGTTAGTCGGAATCTTTTTTAAGACACCGGTGACGGTCAGATTGTATTGATTATCATACACCATCGTTTTTCCAACAGGATTTTCATTGTCAAAATATTTTCCGGCAATCTCTTCATCGATGACAATGGAGTATTTTTCATTCATAACTAAATTTCGATCACCGTTGAGCAACGGATAATCAAACATGGTAAAAAATGCCGGATCAACAGCCTGGACATCACCTTCAACAAAGGATTTATCGCCAAAGCGGAGTGCACGATTCCCAATATGTGCTACTCTTGTTGCGTCAATAATTTCCGGGACTTCATCTTTCCAGACCGGTATACAGGGGTAGGGAGTCACATTGACATGATACAGCCGGCCGCTGTAATTCTGTTCCTGTTCGATGCGGTAAATATTCGCGGCCTGTTCATGAAACCTGTCATAACTCAATTCGTCCTGGACCCACAGTAATATCAACAGGCAACAAGCCAGTCCGATTGCCAATCCGAAAATATTGATGAAGGAATATCCTTTGTGGCGGATGATGTTCCGGAGTGCGATTTTCAGATAATTTATAAACATTAATCAATTCCCCGTTTTTTTTACATGGCAATAGGACAGATGGATAGGTAAAATAGTTGTCGGAGGCGATGGTAAACTGATAAATAATCAAGTTAATTTCTCAGAGCACCCGCAGCGATCCATTTGGCGAACTTTTCAAGTTCCTGATCGGTCCATTTTGGTATTCCCGAACCCGGTGGCGGCATGACGATATTTTCATCACTCACTTTAATTATCTGTGCACAGATTTTATACAATCCGCTTTCGTCGGGTTTTCCAATGATGATTGATTTGCCGATTTTAGTCATAATGTCATCGACATTTTCATAAAATACATCATGCTTGGTGGCCGGGCTGTTCTGATTTTGGCGATTATGACAGACACCGCAAGAATGTTGGAATACAGGCAGTAGATCATTTTCAAAAGAGATGACAGTTGACATTTCTTTCTGGATTTTTGCCAACTCCTGAGTCCCTTTTTTAGAACAACCGATAATAGAAATTGATAGCAGAAAAATAATGATGACCATAGATTTTCTCATAGTTGCTCCATCATTTTGGTTTGATTAAAAGTAGTACCAAATCGTTCGATAGTCACGAATATTCTCACCCCGGGCAGCGAGTTCTTCCAGATAATCATAGATTGGGACATCGACATAATTATACGGGGGAATCACTTTGATGTTTTTTTCCCAGGGATGAAATTCATAGACGCGCGAACCATCGGACAGAATCATGACCAACCTGTGGTCCTGCCAGGCGCGCAGGTGGTTTTTACCGAGTTTGGGGACATTGAACACCGCCTCGTCGGTTCGGTCGAGACCGGGCAGCAGCCGGGCTTCTTCCTTGCGTTCCTGTAAGATCCGGGCAATCGGCACCATATAGCGTTTGGTCTCTTCCTTGCCTTTCATATTGAAGGTATAATAGGGATCGATACCGATGGACTTCAAATCCCGGCGCAGTTTTACAGTTTCGAAGCGGCGCGAATTTTCCACAGTAAAGACTTGCTGATTGTATACACTGATTCCTGCTTTTCGGATTTTCTGAACCGCTTCCATCGCTTCGGGTGTGATTTCATAGGAATGCTCGAAGTGGGTAACGACTGCAATTTCCAACTTCGGAGGCCGATGATATTTTTCAAGAATATTTATGAAGTTTTTCGTAAACCGCATGGGTAGTACGACAGGGGTCCGGGTGCCGATACGGATGCGGTAGATATGTTTTTTCTGAGACAAAATTTCCAAAATATTTTCAAGTTGAGAATCTTTCATGACCGCCGGATCGCCACCGGTAATCAGCACATCACCGACGCTTGTATGTTCGTCAAACCAGTTCAGCGCCTCATTTAATGTTTCCTTAGATGCCAGGGCTTTTGGATCCAGCACCCGCTCAATTTCCCAATTGCGTTGACAATAGACACAAATCTGCGAACAGGTATTAAAGGGCTTCAGAATGGCAATAATCGGGTAACGGCGGGTAATCAAATCCACCGGAGATGTATCATGCTCACCCATAAAATCGAAAGCCGTACCCCGGTCACCACGGTGTTCAGCCATTATATCCACATACTCTTTTGGTGGAATCACCTGTGCCCGGATAGCATGATCATATCCAATTGAGAGTTTGCTGTCCATCAAACTGAGATAATAGGGCGTGATACCAAAGGCGATTTTGTTTTTTACGGCTTTATCGATGGTCTCGACTTGTTCGTTAGTGAGCTCAATCAGGTCTTTTGCCGTCTTGCTTGTTTTTATCACATGTTTCAGGTGCCAGCGATAATCGTTCCAGTCAGCTTCATTAGCACCGAAATAGTGTAAAATTCGTTTGCGATTTTCTGCCCGCCAGCCAATGACCTCTTCTTCAAGACCAGATGGGTATTTCTTCAGGTATTTATTGACGCTGGAACCGAGTTCGTCCAGAATTTCCATACGTGCATGGGCAGCTTTTCGGCCTTTCATTTTTAAAAAATCCGGAATGCTCTTTTTAACCTGCGAATCCTCAAGATATATATTGGATTTCCCGGTGACACCACGAAACAGATTGATAAACTCCATCAGAAAACCGACAGATACTTTTTCTTTCAATTCCTGCTGTTTGTCACGAGCGAGATTCCATAGCATATCCAGAGCGGAAAATTCTGTCCGGTATTCATTGATCGGACCGATGATACTACGAAATGCCCGGATACAATCTCGGACGGTTGCTTTTTCAAGAATATGTAAGTCGTTATCTAAATCAAAAATTTTACGCTCCGACTTTTCCAGATAATTATATAGAGCATCCCGGGCTACTTCAAGGGAATTCGCTGATTTCAGTATCTTGTGAATATCCGGATTGGAATTCCATAATCGCTGCAGATACGCTTCGTAATCGACTTCGAAGTGGGGTTTAAAAAGACTGACTTCATCGGTAAAAACATCATCGAGTAGTTTTGTGCTGAGCCATTTTACCTTTGGTACAGATTGAACAGCACTGACTCGTTTCTTTGATTTATTTGAAACAGTGCTCATAAAAGTCTCCCTTTAAATTTGTATTACCTTTTAAGTATAAAAAATATGGCCTACAATTGCAAATCTGTGATTTTTGATTAGTTGTAGTTGTTGATTTATACCAGAGAGATATTAGTTACTCATACCGCAAACTCTTTACTGGGTTTGCCGTTGCAGCCCGGACGGTTTGCCAACTGATGGTAATAATCGTTATTAACAATGCAATAACTCCCGCCAGCAGAAATACCAGCAAATTGATACCCGATTGATAAGCAAAATTTCGAAGCCATTTATCCATGACGATCCAGGCGATCGGCCAGGCAATAAGGTTCGCGATTATGATCCATTTGATCAATGGCAAACTTAGTTGCCGGACTATCCCAAAAACCGAAGATCCGAGGACTTTCCGGACACCTATTTCCTTGGTTTTTTGCTCGACAACAAATGATATCAAACCGTATAGTCCAAGTGACGAAATTAGAATTGTAATTAGTGTAAAAGCGCTGAATATATTACCCATCTGCATTTCTTTGCGATACAGAACCTCAAGATCCTGATCGATAAAATGATACTCAATAGGGATTCCAGGATAATGCTTCTTTACCAGTTTTTCTATCTTTTTGATAGTATCCGACATGTTATCCGAATTTATTCGAACCGTCAGTAAATTATTGATCGGCCTGTAAACAAATACCATCGGTTTAATCTTTTCCCGCAGGTTTTCAAAATGAAAATCTTTAACAATACCAATAATCTTTCCTTTCCATTCATATGCACTAATTGGTTCACCAGTCGGATTATCGAACCCCATGATTTGAGCGGCTTTTTCATTAACAATAAATGAACAATTACTCCAATCGTCAGGAGCCTTCCGAAATTTCGAGCCATTGACTATCTCAATTCCATAGGTATCAATAAAATCTTCATCGACTTCAAAAATGATCATTGATTGAGACATTTCCTGTTCATTACGGTGCCATGTCACATTTGAGATAAAATCAGTGCCTGTTGGAATCTGGGTAGAGCCACCCAGCGATGAGACCGCTGGAATATTTATTAACTCACTTTTTAGAGTTGTATAGGCTGATTCAGGATAATTATCACTCAAATTCAAATACATTAAATTTTCAGGATTATACCCTAAATGTTTATTGCGGATAAATGAGAGTTGCTGGTAGATAATCATTGTCGAAATAATAACGATAATTGTTATTGTAAACTGGGCAATAACCAGGTATTTTCTGAATGAAAATCTTGAACCCGATCTAGTTCGATAGATGCTTGAATTTTTCAAATTGCTGACAATGCCAAGGGAAGACAAAATTAAGGCAGGATAGAGTCCTGCTAAAAAACCGGTTATCAGAAAAAGGAGTAGTATGCCGATAACAAACCATGAATCCGTAAAACTGATGTAAAAACCTGATCCGGTAATCCTGTTAAAAATGGGCAGGCCTAACTCGACCAGGAGAATCCCAACAATAATTGACAGTAATACCATCAGGTAGGACTCGCTGAAATGTTGCTTGATTAATTGATTTCGACTTGCGCCGACAACCTTTCTGATACCGATCTCTTTCGATCGTGAAAGTGAACGTGCCGTAGCCATGTTTGTGTAATTAATACAGGCAATGATAATCATCAGAACTGCTAATGCGGAAAATAGTATCACATATTTAATATCTCCATGCGGCCCGTCCCATCGAGTGGTATTGGCGCGAAGATGAATTTCCCGCAGGGGCTGTAGCAGGTAGTGCAACTTGGAATCAGGGAGATAGGGTCTGAAAAGAGCGTCGATTTTTTGATTTACTTCATCGACATTACTATTTGCATTCAGCTGGACCCAAGTCTGATAATCGCCGTGTTTTGTCCAATTGTCCGGGTCACGCCAGAAATAGTAAACTTTGAATGGCGCCAGATATTCAAACTGCAGAGGCGGACTGGAATTAGCCGGAACATCGGCAATAATTCCGCCGATTTTTGCAGTCCATTTATTATTCAATTTGACGACTTTTCCAATTGCTTCTTCATCACCGAATAGTCGTTGGGCGCTGCTCTCAGTTAACACAATTGAACTTACATCATCCAGAGCGGCCCTTGGATCGCCTTCAATAATTGGAAATGAAAAAATGTCGAAAAATGATGGTTCAGCATTCAAACCCTCAATCCGGACGCTTCGATCACCGTACTTCAGAATGGCCCGATCACCTTTAAAACGGGTGGCGTTGATTACATCCGGAATTTCGGCATTCAATGTTGCTGCCATCGGTCCCGGTGAGGTGGGCACCCGGCTTCCGCCATAGTCAGTCACAACACGATGGATTTCATTGAAGTTTTCATGAAAACGATCATAGTATATTTCCGACCTTATCCACATTAGCAGTAAGATCGTACAGGCAATCCCAACAGATAATCCGAAGATATTAAT
>CAZAKB010000047.1:0-20758 GCA_964485475.1 uncultured bacterium | reverse complement strand
CGTTAGTAGCGGGGGCTGGATTCGAACCAACGACCTCTGGGTTATGAGCCCAGCGAGCTACCAACTGCTCCACCCCGCGATCAATTTATAAAATAGTCATTTGTAAATAGCGGGCATAATATGCGCATAATTTTCGTCAAATTCAAGTGCCATTTTCAATCCGATCAATTATTCACCGATTACTTTTATCAGGTATCGTTTGGGGCGTTTGCCATCAAATTCACCATAAAATATCTGTTCCCAGGGCCCGAAATCCAAACGACCGTTAGTAATAGCAACCACAACTTCACGTCCCATGATCTGTCGTTTCAGGTGTGCATCGGCATTGTCTTCAAAACCGTTGTGATGGTACTGTGAGTGCGGTTTTTCCGGTGCCAGCTTTTCCAACCAGGTTTCGTAATCCTTGTGCAACCCGGATTCATCGTCATTGATAAAAACGCTCGCTGTAATATGCATCGCGTTTACAAGGCAAAGTCCTTCCTGAATACCGCTTTCTTTGACGATATTATCAACATCCGGCGTAATGTTGATAAACATTCTTCGCCGGGGAACATTCAGCATCATATATTTTGTCAGTGACTTCATCGATACCCTTTCAAATTAACAAAATTTCATCTAACACGAACGGAAAGTTAAAATAGCCCCGCAATAAATACGAGGCTATTTTGGAATTGATATCAAATTTTAAATTAACTGACTTGCTCAATCGCCCATTTCAGTGCATCCTGGAGGATAGCACCAGGTGGTTCATTTATATAGCCTTCGTCAATAAGTGTTTTTGTCATTGATCTTGAATATTCAATGTCCTTCTTCGCCCATTCAAAAGCTTCATCGCGGGTGATTATATTCCGGGCAACTCCGTCTTTGATAGCCTGCATGGCGACAGCGGCTGATTCCGTTGGGAATACTGTGGCTTCATCCATTGTAGGCACAATATTTTCCGGGTCGATACCCCGGGCTTCGGCATAGTCAGCTAGTGAATTAGCTGCCGCAATGGCCATCTCATCGGTAATTTTTTTTGCTCGTGCCATCAGGGCTCCCTTTAATATACCCGGAAATCCCAATGAGTTATTGACCTGGTTCGGAAAATCCCCACGGCCTGTTGCCGCGATATATGCACCGGCTTCTTTGGCGGCATAGGGATAAATTTCAGGTACGGGATTGGCACACGTAAATACTATTGGTTTTGTACCCATCAGTTTAATGGATGCCGGTTTGACAGTATCCGGTCCGGGTTTCGATAAAGCAATCAGGACATCGGCTCCTTTCATTGCAGTATCAAAATCCTGAATCTTTTTCGGGTTGGTCGTTTCACATAATTTCCAGGTTCCATGATACATTGGATCCTGTTGAAAATCCCTACGATCTCTATCCAGTGCACCATTTACATCAAACATGATTATATTGGCCGGATCGGCGCCGGCGGCTATACTGATCCGGGCTACGGACGTATTGGCTGCTCCGGCTCCAAGCATCACGATTCGCACATTTTCAATTTTTTTGTTTACCAATTTTAATGCATTAATCAGTCCGGCCAGTGTCACGCAGGCAGTGCCCTGGGCATCATCATGCCAGACAGGGATATCACATTCTTCCCGTAACGTATCGAGTACTTTAAAACAATTGGGCTGTGATATATCCTCCAGATTAATCGCTCCAAAACTGTGCTGACACATTTTGACAAAATCAATTATTTTTTGAGGATCGTTTTTACCATTTTTATCCTTGCTGTCTACACATAGGGCAACCGCATCGATACCACCGAGATATTTCATTAAAAATGCTTTCCCCTCCATCACGCCGAGACCACCGGGCGGTGTGACATCGCCATCACCAAGAACTCGGGTTGAGTCACTCACAACACCCACCAGGTTTCCCCTATTGGATAATTCAAAGGATGCATCGTTGTTATCCCGAATGGAAGTTGAGACTTTTGATACACCGGGAGTGTACCAGACATTAAACCAGTTGAAACCGAACACACCGGCTTTGGGTGCAGTTTGGATTTTTCCACCATAGAACCGATGTGCATCCTCAGCTAGTTTTTTCAGAAACAGGGTTTTTCCTTTGGCAATCTGTTCCGGTGAAAAATCATCCGGAAACACATCATTCAGATTCCTTAAATCCAAATTAATTTGTTTCATAAATCTGTCCTCCAATAGGTGGTTTATTTGTTTTTAATTTTAGTATAATTACGAAAATACGTCAAAATAATGTTCCAAAATATTCCGTAGTTTTCTGTTTGTATTTTACATGGTCGGGAATATAATCGGGAAGCACAATTGGTGCAATTTTCGTTCGCGGCATTCCCAGTTTTTCCACCTCTTTTTCAAAATCATACACATGCTGCATGGTTAATTTTCCAAACTGTACACCCTTCTTTGCCCGTTCCGAGGCCCAGTAACCACTACGACGGCCAAATACAATCAGATCCAGCTGAGAATTCCCCATCAGCCGATTGCGCCCATGTATTCCGCCAATTGCCTCTCCGGCCACATATAGGCCGGGAATTTTGGTTTCGCCTTTGTCATCGACTTCAACACCGCCATTCTGATAATGTAATGTCGGATACACCAGCATGGGATATTTGACAACATCAATGTCAAAACGTTTATACTGTCTAAGCATTGCCGGCAGATATTTCTGAATAGCGCCCTCGCCATTTATCAAATCAATCAAAGGTGAATCCAGCCATATTCCAACCTTTCCGGTTGGTGTTTTCACTCCTTTGTTGTGCTCGGTACACTCACGAATGAACGCCGCTGCTTCGATATCCCGTGGTTCAAGGGGATATACAAACAGATCACCATCGTGATTAACCGGTTGAGCGCCCATGGACCGGATTTTTTCCGTACATAAAAATCCTAAAATCTGTTCCGGAAATACCGCCCCCGTAGGATGATATTGGACCGAGTCCATGAACATCAGATTGGCACCTGCCCGATAGGCAATAACCAAACCGTCAGCAGTTGCTCCGTAATGATTAGTCGTTTCAAATCCCCGCACATGCAGTCGCCCAAATCCACCTGTCGCAATTATAATCGAACTGGCTTTGATAACCATATACTGTTTGGTTTCAAGATGATACCCAATCGCCCCGACAGCCTGACCTTTTTCATCGAGAATTAATTCTATAATGGACGTAAATTCCAGGTATTTGATTTTATCGGGCATATTATACACTTCATCCCGTAATACACGACAGATACCAGCGCCGGTGTAATCACGGGCTGAATGCATACGGCTCCGGCAGGTACCACCTCCCGGTTTCACCATCATTGATCCATCTTCGTTTTTATCGAACATTACACCCAGCTCTTCAAGCCACTTAATCGCTATAGGACCGTCATTTACAAGGGCTTTTACCAGATCAGGTTTATTGTCAAAGTGCCCACCGCCCATGACATCAAGGTAGTGCAATACCGGCGAATCATCTTTCTGATCGGCAGCCTGAATACCACCCTGGGCCATCATAGAGTTGGAATCCCCCAGACGTAATTTTGTCGCCAGCAGAACATTGCTGCCGTTGATTCCGGCGGTAATCGCCGCCGCCATTCCGGCCGAACCGGCACCAATGACCAGCACCTCGGTCTCATGATCCGGATTATTCAGATCAAAAATCGCCGGATCAACACGGGAATACGACTCCAGCAGATCGGCGACTTCCGTCGTCAGCGATTCACCTTTATTAACGCCCACGCGAACCTCACGGCGTGCATCTTTTTTAAAATCGGGGTGAAAATTATCCAGTACAGTCTGACGCTCACTTTCACTCATGGCCGGAAAAACCTGCTTGCCCAGTTTCTTGGCCAACTCAAGACGTTTCGGCCGGGTTTTCTCGACCATCTTAATTGATTTCATCATATAATCAGGATACATAGGGGCTCCTTTTTAAGTAGTGAGTAATGGAATGGGAGTATTGAGAATACCCATATCTACTTCAGTTTTATTTCTCTTTCATAATAACGTTTGGAAAGATCAGTCCGAAGCATCTCACCCAATTCATCCAGCTCTTTTTCATAATTGCCGTTCTCAATCTCCACAATACGCTCTTCCAGCTCAGGGCTTTTTTTATTCAGATAACGACCATATAGCCGCTGGGCAAGAGTTGCAGCATTGTACTGGACAATTTCTGCCGGGCACCGCAGGGCACACAAGCCACAACGGATACAATCAAATGACAAGTCCGCCGCCTTGGCAATATCGCCCCGTTTGAGCGCCTGCACATAGTCCATTACTTTGATTTCCTGGGGACAGGCTTTTGTACAGGTGTTACAGGCCACGCAACGAAAAACCGTCGGAAACAGGGCCTTAATCGTGTCAATATCAGGTGTCAGTTCCTTGATATTATAAATCGGTTTTTCCGCCGGAACAAAGGGTATCTGAGCCAGTGTCATTCCGTCTGTGACCACTGTTTGACACGCCAGGCCGCCCTTCAATTTGTAATCGCCCTTTTCACGGTAAACCGTCGCACATGCTCCGCAAAATCCTTCACGGCAGCCGACGCCCCGCTTCATCTGAAACCCAGCATATTCCATTGCCATTATAATGGTCGAGCCCTCCGGTACGTCGTAGGCTTCCCCCATAATCAGCACTTTGACCATTTTCTGTTCTTCATTCATTGAAAAAGCCTCCCTGCAATACTTTACCCTGATATCCCATCAGGATAGTGATTAAAAATGGCAGATTGTATTATAATTCTTAGTAATTCCACCAATCTATTAATGAGAATTTATTTCCATGATTGATTTTCTAATCCAAAAGCAACTGTCATGAGTTGGGTAAAGTAGAGTACCGGAATATTTTTAAAATCAGGATATTTTAGTTTAATGTCTTTTTGTCGGTTATCGAGGTTAAATGCACACAGAGGGCAGGAAGTTATCACAACATTTGCGCCATTCCTCTGTGCATCGGTAAGAATATCATGACTGAGATTGACGACCGTGTCTTTGTTGTTTAATGTCAGATAACTCCCGCAACATTTACTTTTTGAGCGCCAGTCAATAGCGGTTGCCCCCAGGGAACCAATAAAATCTTCCAATATCGTTGGAATTTCATGGTGATCAATGCCAATCTCCGTCGGACGCAGCAGCATACAGCCATAATAACCGGCAACTTTGAGATTTTTCAATGGATTGACAACCTTGGCACGAATTTTTTCAAATCCGATTACCGCCATTAATGTTAAATAATGAATGACATCCACCGATCCATCGTAATCAATTTCGTCTGTCATAAATTCGTTCACAACTGCCAGATCTTCGGCATTGTTTTGCATGCGGTAATTGGATCGTTGCAACGTATTAAAGCACATGGAACACAAGGTCAGCAATCGTTTTTCATCATTTACGATTCCTTCTTCATTCATCTCTATAACACGGACAAAATTCCGAATTGGCGCAATATGATGTATAATGTCGTCGGTTGCCAGTGACGAAACCACCCCACAGCAGTTCCAGCGGGGAATTTCCACTAACTCTATACCTAGCTCTCTGGCGGCTGCAATTGCGGAATCTTCAAAGTGTTTGGCGTTGGATTTCAGAGTACATCCAGGGAAATAGGGTATTTTCATCATGAGGTGTACACTCCTGTTCAGGATACCAGTTTACGGTTTGCTGCAATTATTACGATCGGTGGTAATTCCTTTAATTCATCCTTTGAAATTTTATTTAAATCAATTTTATCAACGGAATGTCTCAACTTTACAAGACGCAGGGCTTCCGCGACCTTTGATACGTCCAGCCCTCTTGGACAACGGACCGTACAGGTATTACAGGTGGCACATAACCACATGGTTTTTGATTCCAGAACGTCTTCCTGCCCAAGTAATGCCATCCGCATCAGTTGGGACGGCATCAGATCCATGTCATTGACGAACGGACAACCTCCGGAACAGGTTCCACACTGATCACAGAGTGTAATGGTTTCTCCGCTAATCTCTGATATCAATTCAAAAAATGCGACACTGGATTCATCTATCTTAATTTTTACAGACATTCGTCAATTCTCCTGGTGCTTCGTCTGATTTATTTCAACGGGTTTATATTTTGCCAGTATTTCAGCCAATTGATTTACTTTTTCAACAAATGTGGTCAACATTCCCGACGCAAATTCCGAAAAAACAACCCTGTTCTCTTCAATTCCCATTCCCCGAAGCTGAATTCCGACAGACTGAATCGTTTCTTCTATTTTTTGTTTACTCCAAGGATAACGGGAACTCTTTTCCGGGCAATCACCAATCAATATTCCATCCGCACCTTTTTCGAATGCAAAAACGATTAGTTTAGGACTGATCCTGCCGGCACTGGGAATCCGGATGATTCGGACATCACCCGAGTAAGTCATTTTACGTATTCCCACTGCATCGGCAACTCGGTATGTACAACTGTCATCCGCAAACACAATAATCCGGCGTTGTCCATCGGTTTTTCTTTCAAGGGCTCCCGCAACTGCCGCATAAAGTTGGGCATTAGTATACCCATGTAAATCCAGGGCTTCAAGGGGGCAGATAGAAATACAGGAACCACACCCCACACAAAGCGCTTCAACGACCTGAGCTTTTTTACTCTCATTCATGACAATAGCACTCTTGGGACAAACAGCGAGGCATTCACCACATCCATCACAGTGATCTTCGTGGACAAATGCCAGGATCGGATCCACTTCAAATTCTTTCTGGGCCAGAGCGCCAATAACCCGTGATGCAGCAGCACTGGCCTGGGCAACCGTATCTGGAATATCCTTTGGTCCCTGGGCTGTTCCGGCCAGAAATACGCCCTCCACCAACGTATCAACTGGTCTGAATTTCGGGTGCGCCTCCTGCAAAAACCCATCGGAACTTTTCGCCAGTTTTAGTGAATCGGCAATTTGATCGGAACCTTTACTCAGCTGAAGACCTGTTGAAAGAACAATCAAATCAAATTCCGATTCAATGATTTTCCGGGAAAGCGTATCCTCTACACGAATCACTATTTTTTTATTGTCCGGATTTTCCTCAACTTCAGCGACCTTGCCACGAATAAATTTTATTCCCATACTCTGGGCTTTTTTGTAATACTCCTCGTATCCTTTTCCAAACGCCCGAATATCGGTGTAAAAAATATAAATATCTGTTTTCGGACGAGTCTGTTTTAGTAGAGATGCAAGTTTGATCGCATACATACAACAGACCCTTGAACAATATTCCCGACCGGTCTGCTCGTCCCGGGAACCAACGCACTGAATAAATCCTACCCGGTTGCCGACTTCTCTCGGTGGTGGTTTTTCAGCAATATGATCTACAATCCGTTCCATTTCCAGACCCGTGACGACATTTCGGTACTTTTCATAGCCAAATACTGGTTTTTCCCGGGGATCGATTATATCAAAACCTGTTGCAACAACAACCGTATCTGTCGTAAAGTAAATATCTTCCGCTTCCTGAGTAAAGTCAATAGCGTCCTGCGGACAAACATCCGCACACTTTTGACAGTCACCCCCCTGAAAGTGCAGACAGGCGTCTTCGTCAATCAGATATTTATAGGAAATTGCCAGAGCTGCGGGAATGTAAATCGCCTTGCGGTTCATAATACCCTGTTCCCACTGATTCGGCACAGATATCGGGCAGGCTTCAACACATTTCTCACAGCCGAGGCACTGGTCCATATCAATGGTATCTTTAATATAGCGGGGCTTGCGCCTGGCATGGATTTCAAAGTGCAGGCGATGTCCAGATGTATTCTCAACGGTTGTATTGGTTAAAAGCCTGATATTCGGATGGTCCTGAACTTCAGCCATCTTCGGAGAAATAATACAGGCGGCACAGTCTTCGGTGGGAAAGGTTTTGGTCAGTTTCGCCATATTACCACCGATACTGGGCTCTTTTTCTATCAGAGTTACCTCTTTCCCGGCTGCCGCCAGATCGAGCGACGCCTGGATACCGGCAACACCACCGCCGATTACCAGTACCCGGTTTCCCATGGCAATTTTCTTTTTTTCAAGCGGATAGTCCAGCCGAACTTTCTCAATTGAGCTTCGAACCAAATCAATTGCTTTATTCGTGGCAATCTCCGGCTCATTCCGATGCGTCCAGGAACAGTGTTCCCTGAAGTTAGCCATCTCCAGAACATAGGGATTCAGACCGGCCTTTTCGAGAGTCGCTTTGAATGTCTTTTCATGAAATTGGGGAGAACAGGAGGCGATGACGATCCGGTCCAGCTGGTTCTGTTGTACATCTTCAATAATGAGTTTCTGGCCCGCACCGGAACACATATTCGAATGTTCCTTCAGAATGACAACATCCTTCTGACTCTGAACGGATTCTGCAACCTTTTGAAGGTCTACAACCTTTGAAATATTCCCGCCACACTGGCATAAATAGACGCCGATTTTCATTCCCCGAATCTCCTCAATATTTCTATAGCAACTATCAATATCTCTCCCTTAATCAATGATCTTGGGAAAGATAGTTGATTCCTAATACCCTTAAAACTGAATCTGGGCGCGGTGCTTGCCGTCACCTTCATCCATGCAGAATAAAAGGGTTCGGCCGGTTCGCTCACACCAGGCCGCAATATCTTTTGGAAATGATGGGCAGTCTGCTAAAATCTCGACCATTTCACCAGCCGGAATTTCTTTGGCTTTCCCTGCAATTTTTAATACCGGTTCAGGGCATTTCATACCTGTTAAATCAAGTTCCATTAGTTGCTCCTTTATTTAAAATGAAAATGTTAATGTCGCGTCTTTGGCATCATTCAAAAAAGTCGTGGCGCCAACGATCTCGACGCCTTCACGAAAATCTTCCGCTTTCAGGTCTTTTGCACCTAATGCCAGTTCGCATACATAGATTTTGCCACCCAGGCCGACCAAGCCGTTATACAATTCAACAATATCGGGCAGTCCTTTCGCGCCTCGCAGTGCTTCCAGTTTTCCTTTTAACATTGTCGGTGCGCCAGCAGGTGTAAAAAATAGTATAACCTCATCGCCCAGCGCAGCGGCAGAAGATCCTAAAATCATCGGTGGAAAAATGTTTTTTCCTTCAGCGCCATTACATGTAATTGCTACTTTTGCCATTTTCAACTCCTTCGTTAATTGTTTTCTATCCGCATTTGTTTCAAAGCGGAGGAACTTCGAATGTATACAGTTCTTCCGGATCGGTTAAGATTTTCAATCGTCGTTTTGCATCAACATGCTCGGGATCTAATTCAATAACCTTCTTCAAATATTTTATTGCATAATCCTGGTTATCAATGCCAAGATAAGCCAGTGCCAGATGATAATTGACTGAAACCACATTCGGGTCTTCTTTTAGAATTCCTTTGAGGCAATTTATCGCTTTATTATATTTCCCCGAGGCCTTGTATACAATAGCCAACTGGTAAAAACCCAGGGTTCCGTCAGGACTGTTTTCAGTTAATCGTTTATAAGCCTCAATACTGCGTTTGAACTGTCCTTTATGATAATGGGAAAGCCCTTCCCAGTAGGAAGACATGTACAATTCCGGTTCCAGAGCATTGATATGATGAAAGACATTGATCGCATCAGTAAAACGGGTAGCGCGAAAATAGGAAATTCCCAGACGATACAACGCAAACGTATAATCGGGTTTTGACTGGACGACTTTTTCAAATTCTGCAATAGATTTTTTGATTTCTCCCATTACGTAGTACAGCTCACCCAACTTTACGCGAAGATCGTGCAGATCAGGATTTTCCTTCAGAATGACATTGAGTTTCTCAATGGCTTTCCCAATTTTCCCCTGCATTTCAAACTCCAAGGCCGCTTGCCGAAGCTTCTCAAGTTCGCTCATATTACCTTTCCTTTCTATTTGAAAAATATATAAACCGTATCATTATACTAATTGTCAATCTGGTATTTTTCCACACCAAGTTTAAAAATATCATTGCCTCTGGTGTCATTGGCAACAAATACCGGAAAATCCACAACTTTCAGTTCGCGAATGGCCTCGGCCCCCAGATCTTCGTATGCAATTATTTTTGCCGATTTGACAGCCTGAGCGGTTACCACTGCAGCACCACCAACAGCCGCCAGGTAAACAGCTTTATTTTTTACCATGGAATCAAGAACCGATTGCCCCCGCGGACCCTTTCCAATCATTGCTTTCAGTCCTGCATCCATCAGCACCGGGGCATAAGGATCCATCCGGTAACTGGTGGTTGGACCGGCAGAACCAATCGCTTTTCCCGGTCTGGCCGGAGCCGGACCAACATAATAGATGACCGCACCGACTGGATCAAAGGGTAATTCTTTGCCTGCTTCCAACAGTTCAACCAGGCGCTTATGGGCCGCATCCCGGGCGGTATAAATTGTTCCGCTTAATAGGATCTTATCACCAACCTGAAGTTTTTCGAGAATTTCCGACGTCAGGGGAGTCTGTAATTTTATTTCCTTTGCCATATTTTACCTCACTTTATTCTATGACAGCGCTTTCATGACGATGGACGTGACAGTTGACATTTACCGCCACCGGCATAGACGCAATGTGGCATGGTTTATAGAGTATCTGAACCGCTAATGCCGTTGTCCGTCCGCCTAATCCCTGCGGACCAATGCCAAGCTTATTGATTCGTTCCAGAATTTCATCTTCCACGGCAGCCCATTTGGGATCGGCATTTTTTTCTGTCAATGGGCGCAGCAAGGCTTTTTTCGCAAGTAGCGCGCTTTGCTCAAAACTCCCACCAATTCCCACACCCACAACAACCGGTGGGCAGGGATTTCCACCTGACCTTTTTATACGATCAACGACAAAATCCTTCACCCCTTCAATGCCATCAGCGGCTTTCATCATCCTGACTTCACTCATGTTTTCGGCGCCGCCGCCTTTGGGAGCGACTGTAATCTTCAACGAATCACCGGGTACAATTTCCGTATATATCAGTGCCGGCGTGTTATCCTTTGTGTTTTTCCGTTCTATCACAGGATCATCTACCATTGACTTGCGCAAATAACCGTCCTGGTAGCCCTGACGAACACCTTCATTGATTGCCTCATTAAAATCGCCTCCGATCAGGTGCACCTCCTGTCCCAGATCAATAAAGACCACAGCCACCCCCGTATCCTGGCACATGGGCATCTGCTCTTTGGCCGCCATCTTATGATTTTCCAGCATTAACGCCAGAATATCCCTGGCAGTCGGCGATTCTTCTTTATCCATGAAGAATTTGATCTTTTCAACCACATCGGGACTGGCGTAATAATTCGCGTCAATACACAACTTCCTGACTACAGGAATAACCTGAGAAACATTAATCTCCTTCAATGATTCCTCCTTTGAAATTCTGATGTTGGAAACGAAAATCGCCTTTTGATATTTTTTAACAAAATCTTCCCTTTTTAAATGGAAAAATGCCACTTAAAATTAAAGATTTTAAGTAATCCGTCATTTCAACTAAAAATCGTAAAATGAATTAACTTTATCCCGACTATTTCGAAATCTTTACTGCATCAATGCTAATTCATTTTGCCGATTAAACTCAGATAAATCCAAAAATTCCCTTGCAATTAAAATAGAATCTTTTCTTTAAAATGCAAAAGGAAAATTTGATATTTTAATTTTTACAGGGTGAGATAATTATTTATTTAATAATTCTAACAGTGTTTTTCCAATTTCCGCCGGATTCAGTGTCACGGTAATTCCGGAATTTCGCAACACATCGATTTTTTCCTGGGCCGTACCTTTCCCACCGGCGATAATTGCCCCGGCATGTCCCATCCGTCGCCCCGGAGGCGCTGTGATACCGGCGATAAATGCTACAGCCGGTTTGGTAAATTGTGATCGAAAATATTCTGCCACTTCTTCCTCGGCGTTGCCGCCAATTTCACCAATGAGAATGACAGCTTTGGTTTCATCGTCTTTTTGAAATAATGGCAAAAAGTCCAGAAAAGTACTGCCGATAATCGGATCACCGCCAATACCGATACAGGTCGACTGCCCCAAGCCCAGTTGAGTCACCTGGTGGACTGCTTCATAGGTCAGGGTTCCGCTTCGTGATATAATGCCCACTGAACCTTGTCGATGAATAAATCCGGGCATGATCCCAATTTTGGATTTTCCCGGCGAGATAATCCCGGGGCAATTGGGCCCGATTAGACGGGTTTTGGATTGTTTTAAAATATAATTGACCTTTACCATATCTTCCGTTGGTATTCCCTCAGAAATACAGACAACCAGATCCAGCCCAGAATCGACGGATTCCAGAATTGCATCCGCAGCGAAGCGGGGCGGCACAAAAATGATGCCAGCGTTGGCTCCGGTTTTATCGACAGCATTTTTTACAGAATTGAAAATCGGCAAACCATGTTCGGATTTCTGGCCACCTTTTCCCGGCGTCACACCACCAACAACTTTCGTTCCGTATTCCAGCATTTGGGCCGTATGAAACGCTCCTTCTTTTCCGGTAATTCCCTGGACAATGACCCGTGTATTTTCATCGATAATTATGCTCATCGGTATTCTCCATTATTTGCAGCAGAAACAGCCAGTCGTGCAGCCTTTTCCAGCGAATCGGCAATATGAAAATCCAAAGGAGATTCCGCCAGAATCTTCCGGGCTTCGATGGCATTGGTACCCTCCAGCCTGACCACGACCGGAATCTTTATCTTTAATGAATTCAGCGCATCGACGATTCCCTGAGCCACCCGGTCACAACGAACAATTCCACCAAAAATATTGATTAAAACGGCTTTGACATTTTCATCGGACAGAATAATTTTAAACCCGTTTGCCACCGTCTCTGATGAGGCGATTCCGCCCACATCCAGAAAATTTGCCGGTTCGCCGCCATGCAGTTTAATGATATCCATCGTCGCCATCGCCAGCCCGGCACCATTGACCATGCAACCAACATTGCCATTCAGACGAATATAGTTCAGTTTATGTTTTGAAGCTTCTAACTCCGACGGTTCCTCTTCGCTGGTATCTCTCAATTCAATATATTTTTTATGCCGGAACAGCGCATTGTCATCAAAATTCAGTTTGGCATCCAGGGCAATGATATCACCTTTTTTTGTAATTACCAGTGGATTGACCTCCACCATAGACGCATCGGTTCGGCGAAAAACATTATAAAGCGACTGTAAAAATAAATTCCCCTTTTTCGCCAGATTACCCTCAAGTTTTAGTGCCGTTACCAACCGATTGTACTGGTACGCCTGCAACCCAAATCCAGGCAGAGCGAATTCCTTGAATATTTTTTCAGGAGTTTTCTCGGCCACTTCTTCGATTTCCATACCACCTTCCGTAGATGCCATCATTACCGGGCAGGCAGTTTTTCTGTCGATAACAATGCCCACATACAATTCCCGGTCAATGTCCACGGCCTCCTCAACCAATAACCGATTGACTATTTTACCTTTCGGCCCGGTCTGCTTGGTAATTAGCGGCTGACCAAAGATTTTATCAATAATTTGTTGTGCGTCAGCGGCGGACTTAGCCACTTTAACGCCGCCACCCTTGCCCCGACCACCGGCATGGATTTGGGCTTTGATGACACAGGGATATCCCATCATCATCGCAGCATCCAGTGCTTCATCTTTTGATAATGCCGGAATCCCACGCGGCACCTTCACATTGAAAACATTCAGGATATCCTTTGCCTGGTACTCGTGAATTTTCATTCAAATACTCCTAATAATTGAAAACCGCTTAATAATTTATATTTTCCGTCTTAAAATGTCTTTATTTTTAAAGAATATTTTTTCCTGATCTATTTGCCTTAAATCCGGTATTTTTCGGTTCCGAAAATCGCTTCAATATTTCCGTAATAAACGGTATGATAATCTTTATTGGGATATTTATCTTCAATTGTTGGATCAAGAAATTCATCAGGTTTAAAGGTGGCGCAAAACATTTTCCGGCATTCAATGATCAGTTCGGCTTCCGCATATCCCGGCGCCGCCACAATAGACGAACTAACGGGAGTGAGTGATGTTTCGGCCAGTTTATCGCCATCTCGGCCAGATTTTGTACCCAGCAAATTTAAATCTTTTTGGAATTCTTTGGCAAACGCAGAAACAGTAAAATCCGAATACTTTCCCATAAACTGATGGGTGTACCTCGTCGGTCGAACAACAACCTGTACAAACGGCATCGACCACATTGTTCCGAAACTTCCCCAGCCAACCGTCATACAGTTGAAATCGTTACTATTAAAATCACCACTGGTCAATAATAGACTCTGATGGTACCACAAATGATGTGGCCGGACCAGAAATTCATTCGGGGAGATGGGAATTCGTTTCATGATCTACTCCAATCTGTCTATTCTTTTGATTTGCTGGCTCAAAAAAGCAAAATATTGCATTCTTGTTCGACATTTAAAACCGGTTTATAACTTATTCCCAATCGATGACTTTTACAATTTTTCCACGGGATTTAAATCGAACGGCATGTTCTATGTCTGTTCGGTGAATCGCCGATCCATGATCCCGGTATCGTTGCAGTGTTGATTGGGCTGGGTGCTTAAATTTGTTGTTTTGTCCCACCGAAACAATGGCATATTCCGGGTTGACAAGATTTATATACGACGCAGTTGATGATGTATTACTGCCGTGATGCGGCACTTTAATAATGGTTGATTTCAAAAAATCGTTCCAAAAACAAAGATAGTCTTCTGATTCCTCTTCAGCGTCACCGGTAAACAGAATACTGATATTACCGTAAACCAATTTAAAGACTAACGAACCGTTATTGTAATTTCGTTGATGCTTTTCCAGAAAGCGTTCCGATGGATGCAGAAAGTACAATTTTAAATTATCCGAAATAATGACCATATCGCCAGAGTTTGGCGTCAATACCGGAATATTCAGGGAATCGGCCAGATCGTGAATTTCCTGATAAATTCTTGACCCTGCCACAATATCACTCTCCCAAATCTGATCGACTTTGAAATTTCGAATAATTGTCGGCGCGCCGCCAATATGATCACTGTGGGGATGGGTTAAAAGTAGTATATCAATCCGTTTGATTCCTTCCCGTTTTAAAAAGGGTGCCACAACTAGCTCGCCATAATCCCGGCGGAACGTCCGGTCACCGGTATCAACCAGAATTGTCCGTTTGTCGGGCAATTTTATCAGTGCCGCATCTCCCTGTGCGACATCCAGAAATGTGACTGTCATTTGAGGTTTTTCAAATACAGTCTTCCACACAAATACATTTCCTGCTATCAACAGACTAAAAATCAATCCTTTTCTGATTTTCATATTATCTACATTAAGCAACAGAAAAATAAAGATATATAGCAAAATCAGCGTCCCCACCGAGATTTGTGCTATTGTGATATAGGCACCCGGAATACTCGAAAACAGTGTCACAATTTTCTGTAATAGTACAAGCAGTACGGTTTCAACCTCACCATAGGCAATATTAAACCAACTCCAGATAGATCCTAAAATCACCTGTGCAAATCCCAACGCACCGATGACACCAATTAAAGGAATAATGACGAGGTTCGACAACATCGAAATAATCGGAATCCGGTTAAAGTAAAAAATGGTGATCGGCACGGTCCCGATCAACGCCGCCAAAGATACCAGGAACATCTGAAATACATATCTGACCGCGTTGTTGTGCAATTCCGACGGTTTGATTTTTTCAGGAAGCAGGATTTCGATGCGCTGATAGATATAGACGATTGAAAAAACGGCCGTAAATGACAGCTGAAATCCCATATCAAAAAGTTGCAGGGGATCAATCAGCGTCTGAATCAGCGCCGCAGCAGCCAGTGAATTGAAAACATTAACCTGTCTCTCCCAGCCTTTGGAAATGAGCACCATCGACGCCATAATCACCGCCCGCATCACTGACGGTTTGATATCCACGACCAGAACATACAGCACCAGAACAAGAACCGTTATGATCACTCTGGGTTTCAACGGCAGTCTCAGAAAACCGGTTATCACCCAGAATGCCAGCGTCACATATCCGACATGCAGACCCGATACTGCCAGAACATGGATCGCCCCGGAATCCACAAACGCCTGTTCGGTTTCGTCACTGATTTCTCCACGGACACCAACCAATAACGCCTGAAGAATTGCGGCGGATTCTCCCTCCATAGAACGGTTAATCAAATCCTGTATCCCATACTTTATCCGGTTGGCGAAACGACGCACCGACAGCAAATGTCGCGGTTCAATTATCTGGATTTGTCTCTCTTCCAGATAAACCAGAGCAAATATATGATGATTTGCGAGATAACTCCGATAATCAAATTCACCAGGATTTCGCCTGGAGGAAGGTTCGCGGAGAACAGCACTAAAGATCAGGCTATCTCCATAAAAATAGCGGCGAGTACTATTTTTTATCCTGAGAAGTGCTTTACCCGTGAAATGGATTCCCGTTGTTTCATTGACAGTCAGATTTCTGGCAATAATTTTCTGTCTGCCGTCGGTATAGGATTCCGAGGATTCAACCACTGCAATGATATTTTTCTCAGTATCATCGATAAAATGACTGATGTGATTATTCTCTTTCCGAATACTCATGCTATGATTCAATCCACCCAGACTGATCATTAACATTAGAACCATCAGAATCGAATAATCGTTTTTATTTCGAATAAACCCGGCCATTAATATCACAGAACTGGCTAATAACCAATATCTTGCGTCAATATCAGCATACCTGTTCACAATTATCCCGATAAAATACCAGATAATCAGGAAAACTAACGGTGACCGTTTTATAATAGTATGCAACATCAGTTAAAGATAATTTGAATTATCTAGAAATCGATCGTCAAATGACCGATATTTTGCCGATAAAATTCAGGTAAAACCAGGTAAAGGCTGTGGTAATACCCATAATCCCGATCACAAAGGGTAAAAAATTATGTCTATCATTAAAATGCAGATAGAAAAATACAGCGGTAGTGAGAAATGTCATAAGATTTGAAGCAATTAATATAACAAGTCCAGCGATTAAAACGGTATTCCGGGGTCCAACAACCAGATCATAAAATATGGTTGAAAAAAGCAGACTGGCAACTAAAATCCCGTAATACCAGAAGAAGAGCAAGATATTTGTCCCTTTTCGCAGCAGGCTGATCAGAACACTGGCAAAAAACAGGTAAAGTGCGGTAATCACACTGACCGCAAACCAGCTCAGCATCAGGTCATTCAGTGTATCGGCAGAAATCCAGAACCGAAATTGCTGAAGAATATTCGGTTCAATAACAACCATTAACAGACTGAATCCAGCGATTGCAATCGTCAGCATGAATCCGTATAAATGGGTTCCGAAACGAATATCTTCACAGGGAGTTTGATCACTCATAAACACCTGACTATTTAGTAGCCTTTATTGGCAATTTTTCGTCTGACTTCCAGAAGCCACATATCACTTCTTTCAATGTCGCCCGCATTTCGGGCCAGAGCAATTCGAACTGCTGCTTCAAACGGAATTTTTAAATTATTCGTATCACTGTAAAAAACATCCACCAAATCGATGATTAAATTAATTCGATTGTCACCATCAGGAATATAGTCGTTGATGCGCTCCCGCGTGCGTTGAATGTAAAAGGGCTCGGTAAAAGCAAATTCGTTCTTTCCCTGTATTCTGACATTAATATCAAGAATATTTTCGGCTTTTTCAAGTCCATTCAGAAATCCGGTGACATAGTACATTTTATTATCTGTTTTCATCCGGCTCCAGATCACACCCGTAATAATTCTCTCCTGCTGAGCAAATAACATGGTTACACCGGTTAAAAACATGAAAAAGACGATGATAATCGTTGCCGGTTTCTTCATTTTTTGTACCGGTTAATTATCGGAAACCGGCGTCCAATGCCAAAGGCTTTTCCTGTCACTTTTAACCCCGGCGCAGCCTGCCGGCGTTTAAATTCTGCCAGACGAATCTTATTTAAAATATCTGTAACCAAGACTTCTTCGTATCCCGCATCCAGAAGTTCATCGAACGACTTTTGATCATTGATGATTGCATCGACCAGTGGACTGACAATCTTATAATCAAAGGGATCGATCTGCTTGTCCTTTAATTCGGCGCTGGGCGGACGCTGAAAAATTCGTTCGGGAATGATCTCACGGTTCTGTCGTTCATTAACAAACCGTGAAACCGCATATACATCAAGTTTACTTAAATCCGAAATAACCGCCAGTGCACCGGCCATATCGCCGTACATTGTACAATATCCCAATGCCAGCTCTGTTTTATTACCGGTTGACAAAACATAAGACCCAAATTTGTTCGCGATCGCCATGAGAATATTGCCGCGGACTCTGGATTGAATGTTTTCTTCAGCAATGTCGGTCGGCAAACCACCAAAAATCTGAGATAATTCTTTTTCATAAGCATTGGCAATTGCTTTGATCGGAACCGAGAAAAATTTAACTCCTAGAATGTCGGCTAATTTCCGTGCATCTTCATTGCTCATATCCGCCGTATAAGCACCGGGCATCGCCACGCAGGTCACATGCTCCGGTCCCAATGCATCTGCAGCAATACAGGCAACCAGCGCCGAATCGATACCGCCACTCAATCCCAGTACTGCTTCTTTACAACCGGTTTTCCGAAAATAATCCCGAACTCCCATAACCAATCCGTTGAAGATACTCTCTTCCCGGCGGATTTCAGGAACGTTGACAGGAACACCTGTTCCGGAATCCAGATCAATATTAACAGTAGTCAATGATTCAACAAATTCTTCGCCCCAGCCAATCACCTGACCCGCTGCATCCAGCATCATGGAATTGCCATCGAAAACAAACTCATCCTGGCCGCCGATTTGATTGACCAGTAAAAAGGGCGTTTTGATTATTTCCACTTTACTGAACATCAGTTCCCGGCGCACATCCCGTTTATTATATTCAAAGGGGGATGCTGATAAATTGACAATCAGTTCGGCATCCTGGCCGGCTAATTGCTCCGTAATTTTTACCTCCGAATTAGCATCCCAGAGGTCTTCGCAGATTTCCACTCCAAGCAGAAATGCCTTTCCATTAATCTTAACAGGCACCGGCATATTGGACTTGGCTGATGTAAAATAACGCTTCTCGTCAAATACATCATAGTTGGGCAGCAGTGTTTTATAACGCTTATCAATAATTTTTCCGCTTTGAATCAGCGCTGCCCCGTTGTAAACCTTACCATCAATCCGGTCGGCAAAACCGACAACGGCGATCATCGTTTCGGGAACAGAGCGCAGAACTTTATCCAAACCCTCTAGATTATCGGCAATAAAATGTATACTGAAGAGTAAATCCTGAGGCAGATAGCCGGTAATGGTCATTTCCGGAAATACCAGCAACTCAATATTTTCGTCATTAGCTCGGTGAATAGTATCGATGATTTTGGCAACATTTCCGTCAATATCACCGATGACCGGATTTAGTTGCGCCATACCGATTTTCAGAATCTTACTCAAAATCGCACCTCAAAGGATTTGTACCCGTATAAGTTGGAAGATGTATTAATATCTGCCCCACTCACATGTGAAAAAGACGGACCGATTTTCAGGTCTTTAATAAAATCCAGAACAATGCCGTCATCACCCTCTACTTCACAAAGCACATTTCCGTTAGGCATATTTTTGACATATCCGGACAGATTAAATTGACGCGCCAATCGCTGGACAAAATACCGGAAACCAACTCCCTGTACCATACCACTTATGACTATTTCCGCGTGAATCTGCATATTATTCCTGAAGTGCCAACCGTACTGCTTCTTCCGGGGTTTCGATATTTGGTAAACCATCAATGTCCCACGACTGAATTCCGTATACCGGAACTCCGAATTGTTTACAATAGGCGATTTCCGACAGGGTCCCGTAGCTTCCGCTGATGGCAATTGCAGCCGATGCAGAGCGAATAATAACCGCATTCCGGGCTAAGCCGATACCCGTTGTGATTGGCACAGTCACCCATTCGTTGGCATCCCGTTTATCATCTCCCGGTAAGATACCAATACTAATCCCGCCGGCTTCGGCCGCGCCGCGACAGGCTGCTTCCATGATTCCCGTACGGCCGCCGCATACCAGAATCGCATCGTTTTCTGCAATGAGACGTCCAACCTCCCGGGCAATCTGATACTGAGATTCAGTACAATTCCGGCCACCAATAACCGCGATAATCTTTTTTGAACCTGTCATGGTTTCAACCGGTAAATCGTACGGGCGAAAGGAATCACTTCGCGAATGTGTTTGGTTCCTGACATCCACTGAACCAGGCGTTCTAAACCAATTCCAAAACCACTATGGGGAACTGAACCGTATTTTCGCAGGTCCAGAAACCACTGGTAATTATCCAGCGGCATATTCTCATCCACCATACGCTTGTGTAGAAGGTCGTAGTCGTCTTCCCTCTGGGAACCACCAATGATTTCACCAAATCCTTCCGGTGCAATCAGGTCGGCACCCAGCACCAGGTCCGGGTTATCTTTGTCCCGTTTCATATAAAAGGCTTTGATCTCCTTGGGCCATTTTTCCACAAAAACCGGCACATCGGAATTTTCAGTCAACATTACTTCATCTTTCGCACCCAGATCATCCTTATCGCCAATTTCAGAACCCTGTGAACGCAGAAAAGTGATTGCTTCCTTGTGGGTCATTCGTTTAAATGGGGCGTCCGCTTTTCTCAATTGCTCAATATCCCGCTCCAGAATTTCCAGATCAGCCACGTGTTTTTCAAGAACAGCTTTAATAACAAACCGGATAAGTTCTTCCTGGATTTTAAGATTTTCATCATGCTCGACAAACGCCGCTTCGGCATCCATCATCCAGAATTCCGTCAGATGTTTGCG
>CAZAKB010000046.1:17932-20787 GCA_964485475.1 uncultured bacterium | reverse complement strand
GACTGGAGAATCTGCTGGGGCGTCAGGCGCAGTTCCTGTGACAATTTCTGAACCTGGGATTGGGATAATTGCATCATCGGGCCAGCCGGAAGCTGTCTCCTAAATATAAGCGCTTGGCATCTTCATCGTTGGCCAGTATTTCCGAAGTACCGGATTTCAGGATTTTCCCTTCAAACATCAGATAGGACCGATCTGTTATAGACAGGGTTTCATGAACATTGTGGTCCGTGATCAGTACGCCAATATTTTTATCTTTTAATCCCACCACAATTTTTTGTATATCTTCAACAGCAATGGGATCAACCCCTACAAACGGTTCGTCCAGCAGGATAAAATCCGGATTTGTCACCAGAGCACGGGTAATTTCCGTCCGGCGGCGTTCTCCTCCGGAAAGTGTATAGGCTTTACTTTTACGGAATTTTCGGATATTCAATTCATCCAGCAACACTTCAAGACGTTCCATCTGTTCTTTTTTGCTGATGCCAAGGGTTTGTAGCACCAATAACAGGTTTTGTTCGACAGTCAATTTACGAAAAACCGAAGCTTCCTGGGACAGGTATCCGATTCCCAGCTGTGCCCGTCTATACATTGGCAGACTGGTTATTTCAAGATTATTAATAAAAACCTGGCCCGCGGATGGCCTGACCATTCCAGTAAACATATGAAAAGTGGTTGTTTTCCCTGCACCGTTCGGTCCCAACAATCCGACAACTTCCCCTTTATGAACATTGATAGAACTATGGTCCACAACCATGCGTTTTCCATAAATCTTGCACAGATTTTCACCCCTTAATATTTTTTCCGAAATTCCGGCTTCCTGCACAATTACCTTCCTGTTATTCCTTTGTTCGATCGGTTACACCGGCGGGTTTATCAATGATCCAGTTTTCCAGATCAGAATCCGATTCAAACCCGATCCCAGTCAATGTATCTTGGTCACTTACCAGCGTGATAAACACTTCCGAAATGATTCGTTCACGCCGATGGTCCCAGCGCAGTTCTTCAGTGAAGAGAGTCTCACCGCTGTCCGAAACGACAACCACATTGCCACTGGCCAGAAGATCATTCGTGTTTTCATTCACCCGTGCCTGATAGGATTTCAGATGGGAAAGATGTGACTGTTCGGCATCAAAAAAATCGACATCCACGATTTCATCCAGCACCATCGTCGATTCATCATTATTTTTTGTCAAATGGCCGGCCAACACTATCGCCCGTTTCTGACCGTTTTTTGTCAGAATAATTTCAGTATTCCAGCTCTCCTGGTCAGGATACTTCTTTTCGTCTATCTCAATGACTTCCTCCTCTGCCGGGCTGCAGCTAAGAAGCAATATCATCATGAACAGATAGACGAAAAATTTCTTCATACCATTATTCCGTAACGTAATATATCATGGATGTGGATGATACCGGCGGGTTTGCCGATCCTATCCTCATCAAAAACAAAAAGGTTCGTAACCGCAAATTTTTCCATTTGACAGAGGGCGTCGATGGCCAAGGTCGATGATATCAGATATTTGGGATTTTTTGTCATAATATCTATGGGTAACACGCTCAGAAAATTTTTGGTATGCTCCAATCCCCGTCTCAAATCACCATCGGTAATAACACCCATCAAATTCTCTTCGGAATCCAGGATACCAACGACTCCCAAACCTTTTTTGGTCATGGTAAAAAGAACCTGTTTCATATTGTCATTAACTGAGGCCAGAGGAATTGCGTCACCGGTATGCATCAGATCCTCTACCGTTGTCAGCAGCCGTCTTCCCAATGAGCCGCCCGGGTGCAGTCCCGCAAAATCGAGCTCTTTGAATTTACGTTTATTCATCAGTGCAATCGCTAAAGCATCGCCCATCGCCATCGTTACAATCGTACTTGCTGTTGGAACAATCCCGAGCGGGCAGGCTTCTCCGGGCACACTGGTATCAATAACAATATTACATTTTTTTGCCAGAGAGGATTTACTATTGCCGATAAAACCGATGACCGGTACCTTAATTTTTTTCAGATAGGGCAACATATAAATGATTTCGTTGGTTTCACCGCTATTAGAGATCAGGATAAGTGCATCGTGCTTGCTGATGCTTCCCATATCGCCATGGCCGGCCTCATAGGAGTGCAGAAAAAAACTGGGAGTTCCGGTAGATGACAGGGTTGCTGCAATTTTTCGACCGACCAATCCGGATTTTCCAACGCCGGTGACAATTACTTTGCCACTCGTTTTGTACAATAATTCAACAGTATTTTTAAAGTTCTCATCAATCCGGTTTTCCAGACTGGCAATCGCAGTGGATTCGGCACGAATCAGCTCCTTTGCGATATCGAGATAGGATTGCGGCATATTAACTGTCCTTATAGGTATGCTTGCTAAGTTTATCAAGAGCCATCGTAAATTTATCCTGGGCATTTAGAAGTATTTCAATAACTTCCCGAACAGCTCCATGTCCGCCAAGACTCTGGGTGACATAATTGGCAGCTTCTTTAACAATTTGAGGAGCGTTTGCAACAGCGACTCCAACGCCCGCCCGACGGATCAACGGAATATCCACCAGATCATCACCGATATATAAAATCTCAGCGTCATCAAGATTAAAATCTGTCTTGATTTTCTGATAGGGCTCGATCTTGGCCAAATTCCCTTGGTAAAGATGTTCGTCCAGTCCCAGTTCTTTCATCCGGTACAGTGTAACTCCGGATTTCCGTCCGGAAATAATCGCCATGGGTATTCCCGCTGCTTTCATCAAAGCA
Source organism: uncultured bacterium (assembly GCA_964485475.1). Taxonomy (GTDB): domain Bacteria; phylum Fidelibacterota; class UBA2242; order UBA2242; family UBA2242; genus B118-G9. Next base: position 18,039 of record CAZAKB010000046.1, on the reverse strand, counting down.
ATTCCGGCGCCATCCAAAACATTAAAGCGTTTAAATTCTTCCCCATTCTGACCTATATAAAGTGAACCGTCGGTAAAAACACCGTCAACATCGGAAATTACCAATTT
>CAZAKB010000046.1:0-17832 GCA_964485475.1 uncultured bacterium | reverse complement strand
CCTCCCGTGGTTTTACCTCCGGGAATTTGGGCGGAATGCGTCGCATCAAAAATCACCGGGTACCCGGTTTGCTGCATGATTGGTATTGCCATAACATCAGAAACCAGTGCACCGTAGCCAAAACTCGTTCCCCGATCGGTCAAAAGGATGCGGGTATTTCCGGTACTTTCGACTTTTTTCACAATATGCTGCATATCCTGCGGGGCTACAAATTGCCCTTTTTTCACATTGATAACTTTGCCGGTTTTACCCGCCGCCACCACCAAGTCGGTTTGCCGACATAAAAAAGCCGGAATCTGGATCACATCCACGACTTCCGAAACCGGTAAAACCTGGCTGGTTTCATGAACATCCGTCAGCACCGGAATATTCAAATTTTGTTTAACAGCAGCGAGTATTTTCAAACCCTCTTCCAGACCGGGACCACGATAGGAATCAATGGAACTGCGGTTGGCTTTATCAAATGAGGATTTAAATATGAATGGTATAGATAAACGATCAGTCAATTTTTGCAGTTGTTCCGCCATAAACAGAGTGTGATCATAGCTCTCAATCACACAAGGACCTAAAATAAAAACCAATGGCTGGTTCTTTCCAATTGAAAGAGTGTCCAATTTGACATCAGGCATTTTTGGTCAGTCCTTTATGATAATTCACGGCTGCCCGGACAAATTCACGAAACAGCGGGTGAGCCTTGTTAATCCGGGATTTTAACTCCGGGTGAAACTGACAGCCCACAAACCAGGGATGATCCGGTAATTCAATCATTTCCACGAGATCCAGTTCCCGATTTATAGCCCCTATCACCAAACCGTTTTCAGTCAATTGCGGTAGAAAATTATTATTAACCTCGTAGCGATGCCGATGGCGCTCAGATATCTCAGTTTCACCATAGATTTTCCGGGCTTTTGTGTTCGGCTGAATCTGGGCAGGATAGGCGCCGAGCCGCATTGTGCCACCTTTGTTGGAGATGCTTTTCTGTCCTTCCATCAGGTCAATGACCGGAAATTTTGAATCTTCATTAAATTCCGTACTGTTGGCGTCGTCCATGCCGCATTTATGACGGGCAAATTCTATTACCGCACATTGTAATCCTAGACAAATACCCAAAAACGGTATCTTCCGTTCCCGGGCCGTTTGAATGGCTAATATCTTGCCCTCAATACCACGATCACCAAACCCGCCGGGAATCAGAAGGCCGTCAATATTTTCAAGCATATTGTCCATATTTTCACATTTGATGTCTTCGGCTTCAATCCAGCGTATATTTACACGGCAGTCGTTTTCGACACCGGCATGAATAAAGGATTCGATTATCGATTTATAGGCATCGTGCAATTGTGTATATTTTCCACAAACGGCAATGGATACTTCTCTCCCGGGATTTTTTATTTTTTCAACAAATTTCTCCAATGACCGCAAATCGGATTTCCGTCTTGGAAGACCCAGATCATCCAGAACCAGGTCGCCGAGTTGCTGGGCTTCATAGACCAGCGGAATTTCGTAAATTGTTTCCACGTCGAAGGCTTCAATAACATCTCTTGGCAATACGTTACAAAACAACGCAATCTTCTTTTTTACGGACTCATCAAGATGGTGTTTAGTCCGGCACAACAGGAAGTCCGGCTGGATACCAATCTCTCTCAAGCGCTGAACGCTGTGCTGAGTTGGTTTGGTCTTAATTTCACCACTGGTTTCAATATACGGAACCAGTGTCAGATGCATACTGATACAATTTTCGGGGCCTACATCAATACGGAATTGCCGAATCGCTTCAAGGAACGGTTGGCTTTCAATATCACCGACTGTTCCACCGACTTCGGTAATGACAACATCATATCGTTTATCACGATTTACCGCAACAAACCGGCGCTTTATTTCATCAGTAATATGAGGAATCACCTGAACAGTCGCCCCGAGATAATCACCCCGGCGTTCCCGGGTAATGACGGTATTGTAGACTTTTCCCGTGGTAGTATTATTCCAGGAACTCATGTTTTCATCGATGAAGCGTTCATAATGGCCCAGGTCGAGGTCAGTTTCGGCACCATCTTCAAGCACAAACACCTCGCCGTGCTGATAGGGACTCATGGTTCCGGGATCGACGTTAATATAAGGATCATATTTCTGGATCGTAACCCGGTAACCCCGGGATTTTAACAGGTAACCGACCGAGGCGCTGGTAATTCCCTTACCCAATCCGGAAATTACACCACCAGTAACAAATATATATTTTGTCGGGGTCTCAGACTTCATTCGACTTCAATATCCTTTCTGCATGTTTTACATCGTCCAACGTGTCAATTCCAAGTGAAATATTATCGCTCAGAACCACCCGGATTTTATCTCCGTTCTCGAGAATCCGCAATTGTTCCAGCTGTTCCAGCTGTTCCAGTAGAGTTTGAGGCATTTCTACAAACTTCTGTAAATATTGTTGCCGGAACACATACACACCAATATGCTGCATCGCCGGATGAGCCGTTAACGCTTCACGATTTCGAATATAGGGAATATTCTGGCGGCTGAAAAACAGCGCATTCTGATTCCTGTCAACCAGAACTTTGACAACATTCGTATTATTCAACTCATCAGCACTAATTCCCACTTTGGCCGCTGTAACAACATGAATATTCGGAAAATCAGTGAGCAGCTTAATCGCCTCGTCCAGTATTCGAATATCCAGAAACGGTTCATCGCCCTGAATATTGGCAATAATGTCTGCTTCCAGGGATTTTGCTACGAATGCACAGCGATCAGTCCCGGATGGTAAGGCACTTGGCGTCATGACAACCCGGCCACCAAAATTCTGAACTTCCCTTTGAATCCGTTCATCATCAGTCGCTACGATCAGTTCATCCAGACGTTGACATCGGGCGGCATTTTCATAAACCCGCTGAATCAGGGATTTCCCGGCAATCGGTATAAGCGGTTTTCCCGGCAGACGAGTCGATTGAAATCGTGCAGGGATAATGCCAACCGTTTTCATTTCCCCGACCTGTCGGTTTCTTTGGGTATTTTCAGGAACATCTCATTCGTCGGTTCACCGCATTTTGCAATTCTACCGTCTCCAAAATCGAGTTGGCACGATCAACAATCTCGTTAACAACATCTCCATTTATAATAAAATAACTGCTTGTCGCTCCCAATACTACGTCGGGCAATTTACGATTTTTGCTTTCCTAAAGCAAGCCAGGCAGGCAAATGGCACAATTATTGTTAAAAACCTGTTATTTATATACTGTTTCCGTCTGAATTAAAAGTATTTAAGTAGTGAGTTAGGGTTTCAGTAAACAATCTTCAGCAGTTGAATTGCAAAAAGAATTACGGATAAAATCAATCCGATAAAGAAGAAACGATAACTATATTTCAAAAATTTATATTTACGGTTTTTAAGTACCTGACCCAACTGGTAAATATTTTTAATTTGGGCTTCATAAATTGCGTCGCTACTGCCCATTAATTTTTCCATCGCCTGGTAATATTCATCATAGCTAAACTGGGTAAAGTGCCCGAAAAAAAGCGGATTAATGCGGTCGATGCCCGGGATGCTGTCTTTTTTCCCTTCGTATGACGGGTAAACAGCCAAAATCGCAAAAATCAGTGCTACCAGCGAAAATGCCGCCAGACAGACAAATCCCCAGAGCATTTCCAGAAAATCAAAATTTGTCAGGGATATCGTAAACAGAATTGAAGTAGCAGCGATGATAATATTGGCCTTCTGGTCAGCCATCATACTCAACTGAAAATGATATTGCTGTGTGGTTCGCAGCAGCGGATTGATGTCCCTGCTCAGTTCGTGTTTGGATTCTTTTTCAGACATTAATCAACTCTCCCAATTTTCTTTACATCCGTTCCGGGGCATTTATACCCAGTAGAGCCAGGCCGTTTGCCATAACAATTTTTACAGCCCTGACCAAATCCAGACGCGCTTTGCTTAAATCTTTATATTTGGTAATAACCCGATGAACCGAATAAAATTTATGAAAAGTCGCTGCCAACTTCTGTAGATATGTCGTCAAGGTCTGAGGCTCCATCGTTTTACCACAATGAATGCAAACCTCCTCAAACTCACCCAGGACACTCAGCAATGCCAGAATTTCATCTTCCCGAAGCAAATCTAAATTTCCCCGTGAATCATCTTTGAATCCCTTCACTTCGGCATTTCTCAGGATACTGCAAATCCGGGCATGGGCGTACTGCAGATAAAAAACCGGGTTTTCATCACCTTCTGTTTTGGCCAAAGCCAGGTCAAAATTCAAATGACTCTTCATGCCCCGCATGATAAAGAAATAACGCACAACGTCTTTGCCAACTTCGTCAATCAGTTCGCTGAGCGTCACATAGTTTGCCTTACGGGTCGACATTTTGACCTTTTCACCGCCACGGGTCAGTGTTACAAACTGATGGATCAGTACCTGAATCGAATCAGTATTATACCCAAGGGCCTTTAAACCGGCCATGACATCAGGGTAAGTTGCATGGTGATCGGCGCCAAAAATATCCACGATCAGATCGTAGCCGCGCTTGATTTTGGTTTCATGATAAGCGATATCCGGCAAGCGATAGGTCGCTTCATCCACCACACTTTTCCACAACACCCTGTCATCAGCGGCACCAAAACTCCCCGCCCGGAACCAGATGGCTCCCTCTTTTTCATAAGTCGCACCGTTTGCTTCAAAACGTTTTAAAACATCATCGATCAAACCATCATCGTAAAGACTTTGCTCATTATAGAAGGAATTAAACATAATTCCCAGTTCTTCAAGCGTGTTTCGGATATCGGTAAACACGGCCTCTTCAGCAGATTTTCTAAATATTTCATGCTCCGGTTGATCGTTGAAACGGTCACCATGCTTTTCCTGAATATCCCGGGCGATGTCGATAATATATTCACCCTGGTAATGCTCATCCGTCAACTGGTCTTCATAGCCCAGTAGCTGGCGGTAACGAATATAGGCCGATTGTCCCAGAATGCGCATCTGGCGACCGGCATCATTGTAATAATATTCGCGATCAACCTGATAACCGTTCCATTCCAGAATTCGGGCGACCGAGTCTCCCAGAACAGCCTGGCGGCCGTGCCCCACCGTCAGTGGTCCGGTCGGATTCGCACTGACGAATTCCACCAACGCTTTGGCGCCTTTGCCCAATTCCGAGCGCCCAAAATCCTGTTGCTTTGTCAAAATATCGCTGACAATCGTTTGATAGGTTTTCGGTGCAATGAAAAAATTAATAAATCCAGGATTCTTGACCTCAATCTTCTCGATACTCTCTGGGATTGGCCCCATATTCTTGACGATTTCTTCAGCAATTGCCAGCGGCGCCCGTTTCAGCGGTTTGGCCAGAATCATGGCAATATTTGACGTAAAATGGCCATGGTCAGGCCGACGGGAACGTTCGATGCTGATAGGAGATTCGGATTCGATTAGCAATGCTTTTAGGGCATATTGTATCAGCTGTTCTATTTTATCTGTCATTTCACTCTCAATTTAAACCGCCGTAATTTACAGGCAACCTGGCATTCCTGCAACGAAAGATGGATTTAATTTTACTATCAGTGGATCTTGAAAAATAGGTTGGATCAGGTCGGTAAATCCGGGGTATCGATACTTGGTGTCAGCAATTTTTCTGTCGGGGCGTCAGCCCAAAGCCGTTCGATGTTATAATAATCACGTGTCTCTTTATGAAAAACGTGCACAACAAAATCGACAAAATCAATAAGCACCCAGTGCAAATGCTGATACCCTTCAATATGCCAAGGTTTAATATCATGCTTCAATTCTTTTTTAATCTCATCGACGATGGCTTTGACGTGCATATCCACATCACCGGTGCAGATGACAAAATAATCCGCTACGGATGTCAAATCTTTCAGGGTCAAGATCGTAATATCCGTGGCCTTTTTATTAAGTGCCGCTTCAGCAGCTTTCTTGGCCAACAAATAAATGTTGTCCTTGGGTGTTACAGTTTTTTTAGGAGTCATTCAGTTTAGTAGATTTCTCTGAGCGCCAGAACTTTATCATAGACCGGCAGTCGGTTATAGTCTTTGCCTAATATCAGTGTCAGGTCAACATGGAGCGATGGATCGTGATTTACATTAATCTGCTCGGAATTTATGGCAAGTACTTCGTTGACCTCATCGGTTTTGTCAGAATTATCAACTCGTTCAATCAGCATCGTATTGGCATAATTCAGATGATCCGCATTGCCTGTATAAATAACATCGAATCCTTCCGAACGCAAATAATTGGTGAATTTCTGGGCCAGTCCCGGTGTTCCGCAACCGTTCAATACCTCGATTACAATGCCCTGATAGGGCACAGAATCCGGTATCACTTCATTGACCTGGCTTAGAACGACTTTATCGGGATTCTGAACAATTCGTTTGCCCATGGAAAAAATGAACCCGACGATAACAACAGATAAGGAAAAAATCGCCAGATTCAAAAACCATTTCTGAATATCCGGATTCTGGACATTATTTTTCTTTTTTCTCTTATTAACGGGTCGTTTTACTGTTCGTTTTGCCACTATTTTACCAATTAATAATATGAATATCCATAGGGATAAAATCCACTACGGGAATAATACGGTCGTTTATCAAAGCGAATATTGAAAAAGACATTATCTTTCGGCTTGTAACTGAGATCGAAACCATAAATCATGTTATCCATCAAATTTGTCTGATTGGTGGAATAATTCCCAATGCCAAGAGGATTATGCATAAAACCAAGCCGGGCATTCATCATCAATTTATCCGAAAATACATAGGACATCTGGTTTTGGTAAACACCCATGGATGATCCGCCGCCCCAACTCGAATAGGACAGCGAATAGGATTGATTCATAAAAAAGCGATTGGGATCAATAAAACTCAACAATGAATTGTTCGAACCAACTCCCGGAATCTGAATAGCGTCCTCCACCGCCAGAGGTTTCGGCAACTGACTTTTCAGTTGGGCCTGCAGGGGCACAACCAATAACAAGATTATCGTTATCAAACATGTAATTTTTCGCATCGTTTGATTACCTTTTAATAAAATTCCGAAACACATCTCATTTTAACGGATTTGCCTGAGTTTGTCAAGAGGAAAGACAGTTTAAAATCTACTTCTCTCGGTCTTTTTATCTCAAACAGCAATACCAATTATAACGGCTGGTCGGAAGAAAATGTTCCACTGTAAATCAATTGAAAAAAGCCAAATTATCAATCAATCGGGTTTTTCCAAACCAGACCGCCACGGCGACAAATGTGCCTGGTTCAATCCGGTCAACCGGTTGTAAATCTCTCTCACGGATAAGTTCAATGTAATCAATACGAGCCAGCCCTGCAGATTCGATTTTCTGCCGAATTAACCGTTTGATCTTTTCAGCACTTGTTTCCCCGTTTTGAACAGTCTCAAACGCTTTCTGTAAAGCCGCATGAATCACCGGTGCCTGTTTCCGCTCCTTTTCAGACAAATAAACATTCCGGGAACTCATCGCCAGACCATCGGGCTCCCGGACAATCGGCGCAACAATGATTTCAATCGGAAAGTTCAAATCTTTGACCATTCGCTGTATGATGATTGCCTGCTGAGCATCTTTTCTGCCAAAAACGGCCACATCGGGTTGAACAATATTAAATAACTTAGCCACAATTGTCGTCACACCCCGAAAATGAACCGGCCGGGATTTTCCACATAATACTTTAGATAATTGATCCGTTACAACATAGGTAAAAAAGGGCTCAGGGTACATCTCTTTTACGTCGGGATAGAAAATGATATCAGCGCCCCGCTCCCGTGCCAAACGTTCATCACGCTCAAAATCCCGGGGGTAGTTTTCCAAATCTTCACTAGGTCCAAATTGCGTTGGATTCACAAACAGGCTGACAACCACAATATCCGTCTTTTCCAGGACAGCATCGATTAAAGACAGATGCCCTTCATGAAAATATCCCATAGTCGGAACCAGACCAATGCGCTTTCCGGCTTTTCGGTATTTGCCGAGAGTTGCTCTTAACTCGTCAACCTTTTTTATTACCTGCATGGTATTAATAACTTTCATCCAGCGATGGAAAACCGCTGTTCTTTACGTCATCACAATAATTGGTCGCGGCTTTACGAATCTCATCCGCTAGCGAAGTATATCGACGGACAAACTTAAACTGCACTTTATCGTACAATCCCAGCATATCATAGGAAACCAGAATCTGTCCATCACAATGTGGACCGGCTCCAATACCGATCGTCGGAATGGTCAGCATTTCGGATATTTCTTTCGCCAGCTGTGCCGGGACTTTTTCCAATACAATCGCAAACATTCCAGTATCCTGCAATGCCAACGCATCGACTTTCATCTTTTCAGCTTCTGCGGAATCCTTGCCGCGAACCTTGTAACCACCAAATTCATGCACACTCTGGGGCGTGAACCCGAGGTGCCCCATCACCGGAATGCCAATATCCACCATCCTTCGAACCGTATCACAAATGTGCTCGCCACCTTCCAACTTCACTGCCTCAGCGCCGCCTTCCTTCATAAACCGACCGGCATTATGTAAAGCCTGTTCCAGTGTTTCCTGGTAGGACATAAACGGCATATCCGCCACAAGCAATGCGTGTTTCACTCCCTGATGTACCGAGCGGGTATGATAAACCATTTCATCAACCGTAACCGGCAGGGTCGTCTCGTAACCGGCACAGACATTCCCACAGGAATCACCGACCAGAATCACATCGACACCGGCTTCATCCAACAGATATCCAAAGGTGTAATCATACGCTGTCAATGCCGTGATTTTCACGCCTTCGGTTTTCCTTTTTAAAATAGTCGATACACGGATTTTTTTATGCATGTTTGATTTCCCGCTAATTTGGTTTGTCGCCGCTAACAATAATTCCACCTAATATCAAATGGTCATCCTGATATAATACCGCCGATTGTCCGGGAGTCACTGCCCGTTGCGGCTCCGAAAATTCAACTAAATAGCGATTTTCATCAATGACATTGACCTGACTATGAACGCCTTTATGATTGTAACGGATTTTAACAATTCCTTCAATTCTGTTCTCCGGTGGTACTCCGACCCAATTCACATCTCTGATAATCATTTGGCGGCTGAAGAGGTGTTCATTGTCTGTTATCATGACCCGATTGTTCGTCGCATCAATTTCTTTTACATATTTCCGGTTTGCAAATCCGATTTTGAAGCCTTTACGTTGGCCGATCGTAAAATTATGAAAACCGTCATGATAGCCGAGAACATTTAAATGTTCGTCTACCAATTCACCCCGTGATATTTCCGCAATTCGTTCAGGGCTGTAGGATTGTAAAAACTCACGATAATCATTGTCAGGCAGAAAACAGACGTCCTGACTTTCTTTCTGATTGTCATCGTGTAAGCCTAGTTTATCGGCAATCGCTTTGATATCAATTTTCAGGCGCGCGCCAAGTGGAAACAGCGTCCGATCTAATGCCCCCTGAGACAATTGCCAGAGCATATAGGATTGATCTTTCGACTGGTCAACTCCCTTCAGAATTTCATGATATCCGTTTGCATTTTTTTCAAGCCGGACATAATGCCCGGTCGCAACGAATGGAATTGCCAGGCGATCTGCAGTGGCAAGCAGGTGCCGCCATTTTATAGTCCGGTTACAAAAAACACAGGGATTTGGTGTAATTCCCGACAAATAATCATCCACAAACTGCTGTACAACGGTCTCTTTGAACTCTTTTTCAATATCCAGCACATTGTGCTTAATCTCTAATTTTGAACAAATGGATTGAGCTCTTTGGATTATTTCCGGGTACCGATTATCGGATCCGTGACACCAGAGTTTAAAAGTTACTCCTTCTGGCTGATAGCCCTCTTCCTTGAGTAAAAATGCTGCCGTCGAGCTGTCCACGCCGCCGCTCATGGCAACCAGAACCCGACTATTTTCGGCGGTTTTATTCATTCCTTTTTTGCCATAATTCAACAAATTCTTCATGCACCCGAAAAATCATCTTCGGCCGGTCATTTATAGGATAATAAAGGGCTTCACTGACATCGTCACCGGGAATCAACGGATCATCCGGATTGACATCGGTGCTGAATCCAATGATCAACACATCTCCGTAATACCCATTCAGATGGGAACCGACTCCTAACAATTGCGGCGTTTTAATCTCAATTCCGATCTCTTCTCTGATCTCCCGTACGGCTGTCTGGGAAGGTGTTTCACCTATTTCAATAAACCCGCCTGGCAGACACCATTCCCCAATTCCTGGTTCCACATTGCGACGGACAAGTAAAATCCGTTGATCTGGATCGATCAGTACGACTGCCACCGACGGAATCGGATTTTCGTATAACGGAATACCACAACTTTCACAATAAGAGCGTTTTCGTCCGTCAATTTTTTTTCTGACTGTTTCCGCCCCACAAATGTAACAATACCGGTATTTCATGGGTTTAATTTACCAATGATTTAGGATATTGGAAACAAAACCGAAATTTTGTACCTTCTCACGTAAAATTGATAATTATTTAGGCGGAATTTATATGAACGATTCAGTGTTGGTAGTCGGGTCTGTCGCCTTCGATGACGTTGAGACCCCTTTTGGAAAACGTGAAAATGCACTGGGTGGCAGCGCGGTTTTTTTCTCAATGGCTGCTTCCCATTTTACATCTCCAAGAATGGTGGGTGTTGCGGGCACGGACTTCCCCAAAGAAGCAATCACAATGTTGCGGCAACATCAGGTTGACATTCGCGGGCTGGAAATTGTCGAAGGAAAAACATTCCGTTGGGGCGGCATTTATCATGAAGATGTCAATCAACGCGATACACTTTATACGGATTTAAATGTTTTCGCCGACTTCAAACCGGTCATTCCCCGTGAATACAGGCAGACACCTTATCTTTTTCTGGGTAACATCCAACCATCATTGCAACTGGACGTGCTGGATCAGGTCGAAAACCCAAAATATATCGCCCTGGACACGATGAATCTCTGGATTAATACGACACTCGACGATCTCCTGAAGGTTATACAGAAAGTTGATCTACTGATCATCAACGACAGTGAGCTCACTCTATTGACTAAAGAAACCAATTTGTTATCGGGTTTAAAAAAACTTCACACAATGGGACCGCAACATATCATAATTAAAAAAGGTGAGCACGGCGCATTTTTAAGTTATGACACAGAACTGTTTTACTCACCGGCCTTTCCGGTCAAACAGGCGACCGATCCCACCGGCGCCGGTGACAGTTTTGCCGGAGGACTCATGGGATACCTGACTACCTGTAAAGACATTGATTTTAAAGCATTGAAAAAGGCGCTTGTCTATGGCTGTGTAATGGGTTCTTATGTAGTAGAAAATTTCAGTACCGACGGCCTGGCCCAACTTGGCCGGGAACAGATTGAAACACGGTACAATGCCCTGCGAAAGCTGGTAACTTTATAGCTCGAGCAATTGGATGATTAAACCACTGTTTTGGGAAAATAATCAACTCTTCATCATCGATCAAACTCTTTTACCTGTCGAGTACAAACGGATTGAAATTAAAAATCACCTTGATATGGCCGATGCGATAAAACGACTGGCAATCAGGGGCGCCCCGGCTATCGGCATCGCTGCAGCTGCCGGGCTGGTCGTTGGCTTAAAACCATTTATTAATTCGGACTCCGTGTTGTTTTTTGAAAAATTGAATGAAATCTCGACGCTGTTAAACAGCACCCGGCCGACGGCAGTCAACCTGTCTTGGGCACTGAAACGAATGAAATCTGTCGCGGAATTAGCGAATCACAAACCCGTGCCGGACATATGGGACAGATTGTACCGGGAAGCATTGAATATTCACCGGGAAGATATTGAAATGTGCCAGACCATCAGTCGACATGGGCAAAGTATCATCCCAAAAAAGGCCAATATCCTGACGCATTGCAATACTGGCGGTCTCGCCACCGGCGGTCTTGGTACAGCGTTGGGAATCATTATTACTGCTTATCAACTCGCTAAAGATATTCATGTTTACGTCGATGAAACCCGACCGCTATTGCAGGGGGCCCGGCTGACCGCCTGGGAATTGTCCGAAGAAAAGGTGCCCCACACATTAATCAGCGATAATATGGCCGCCTATGTTATGTCTACCCGGAAGATCGACGCCGTTATTGTCGGTGCCGATCGGATCGCTGCCAATGGAGACGCTGCTAATAAAATCGGCACCTACGGGTTGGCGATCCTGGCTAGTTATCACTCTGTTCCCTTTTATATAGCTGCGCCATCATCTACAATCGACTATAGTATTCAATCGGGTCAGGAAATAATTATTGAAGACCGGGATGGCAACGAAGTCCGCAATATATTTGGAACACAAATTGCCCCATTGAATAGCCCGGCAATTTCGCCCGCTTTCGATGTCACACCAAATAAACTCATTACCGGAATAATAACTGAGAAAGGTATATTCCGAAAACCCTATAATTTCTTATAATATCTTACTTGAAAAATATTTTTTTGAATGATAAATTCCACTGCTAATTTAAGAACCTTGAGGAGTTATCGAATGAAACTTAGAATTCTTTTATTCACACTTGCATTGTTTCTGCTGCTGTCATTTTTTCTTCCTTCCTGTCAGAGCCCGGAAGTGACCTCCGCAAAAGTGTATTTACAGCAAAACAATATTCCAGCCGCTAAAGAACAGTTACTGATCGCTCTGCAAAAAGAGCCCCTGAACCCCGAAGTCCCATTCTTGCTGGCAGTCCAGATCCATATGCCGAACAAGGAATGGATTGAGGCGAAAAAGTATCTCGAAAAAGTTATTGAAATCGATCCTAATTATACGTATCCCGGCGGAATAACTGCTCAAGACCAGCTAAAGCGTTTGTGGGCAGAAATTCATTCCCAGGGCGCCAACAAATTCAATGAGGCAATCAAAGCAATTTTACCAATTGATAAAGATTCTCTCCTGACCGAAGCAACTGAAAAGTTCCTGCTTGCTTTGGAAATCCGCGGTGATGAAGTCACCAGTTACAATGCCTTAATAAAATGCTATTATATGCTGGATGACACGGCCAATTTGGTCGAATATTCAAAAAAAGTACTGGATATGGGCCTTTATGATGAAGATATCGTTTTATATTATGTCCAGATTCTGTTTGATCAGGGACATAAAGACAAAGCATTAACGATATTGGATGATGTACTGACAGATCATCACGAATCGGTAAAACTACAGGAATTGAGAATCCAGTTTCTTGCAATGCAAAATCGCCTGGACGAAGCAAAGGAAATCGCCAGAAAACTGGCTGAAGATTACCCTAACGATGTTGACGTTATGTATTTGCTTGCACAGATTTACTACAAATTGGGCGATTATGAATCTGCTCAGTATCAATTTAAAAAAGTACTCATTGAAAGCCCCGACGATATTCTGGTACTGCAAAGTATTGCCACTTCCGCTTTTAAGGCAGAAGACTGGATCATGGCCGAAGAATATGCCCGCCAGATGATCGCACTCGATCCTGAATTCGTCGCAGGTTACACACTACTCTGGAAAGCTCTGTACAATCAGGGTAAACCGGATGAAGCTGAGGAATATCGCCAGATTGAAAAAAGTCTCCGTTAAATCACCAAACTCCCATAATAATCAAAAAGCCGATCGCAATGGTCGGCTTTTTTTATGCAAAATGATGTAATGCTTTAGATTTACCCGATTCGGTTTCGTTTACGCAGGTATTCGCTCAATGCCAAATCCAGATTCTGATCGGTGATCAGCGGTACATAGTCAATATTATTTGCCCGGCATTGGATTTTATAGTTGTCGATAAATCGCCGAATCAAACCCTGATAAGCCTCCTGAATGTGCCAGGGTTCAGTATTCATGTGCTGGGATGTCTCCAAGTCTACGAAACGGGTTTGACGATTAAATGAAAACTCCAGTTCCTGCCGGTCCAGAATATGAAAAAGGATAACTTCGTGCCGTTTATGGCGAAAATGTTTCAGGGCATTGATAACGTCATCCGGTTCATCCAGCAGATCGGAGATCAGTACAATCAGTCCCCGTTTTTTTAATTTTTCGGCCAGTTCATGCAGTTGCGGCGCGATCCGGGTTTCGGCTCCTGCCTGTACTTTTTCAAGTGCAGCAAGCAGCTGATTCAAATGGCTCTTTTTGGCAACCGGCGGCAGAAAATCGCGAACCTGATCATCAAATAACGTCAAACTCACGGCATCCTGTTGTTTCAACATCAGATAGGCCAAAGCCGCGGCCAGATAAGATCCGTAGCTCAATTTTGTGACTTCACCGGACGTATATTTCATTGAGCCGCTTTTGTCCAGCAGAATGTAAGACTTGAGATTCGTTTCTTCTTCAAACTGTTTGATATAATACCGATCGGTCTTGCCATACAGTTTCCAGTCAATGTGCCGGATTTCATCGCCCGGATTGTAGGGTCGATGCTCGGCAAATTCCACCGAAAAACCATGGTACGGACTCTTGTGCAACCCAAGAATAAATCCTTCCACCACCAGGCGGGCCCGTAAAGCCATATTATCCAGCCGGGCAATTGTTGCCGGATTCAGGTATTTTCGTTTATCGGCGGTTTTATCAGGCATACCGCTTGTTACAGAAGTGTCTCAATCAGTTTTTCAGTAATGGTATCCGTATCAATACCATCAGATTCTGCGTTGAAATTCGGAATGATCCGATGACGCAGCACCGGTTTGGCAATTTTTATCACATCATCAATATTCGGTGTCGGCCGGCCATCCAGAACAGCATGGGTTTTGGCAGCCAGGGTCAAATATTGCGATGCCCGCGGGCCGGCTCCCCATTCCACCCAATTATTGATAAAATCAGGTGCATTCTTTCCGTTTGGACGGGTTGCGGTCACCAGTTTTACAGCAAAATCGATCACATTATCCGCTACCGGCACACGTTTGACCAAATGCTGAAAAGCAATGATTTCATTACGTTTTATAATCGTTTCAACCGTCGCGGTAATGTCATAGGTTGTCGATTTGACAATATTAATTTCTTCTTCATATGATGGATAGTCAACTTTCAGGCTGAACATAAATCTGTCCAGTTGGGCTTCCGGCAACGGATACGTCCCTTCCTGTTCGATAGGATTCTGAGTTGCTAAAACAAAAAAGGGTTCTTCAAGGACATAGGTCTTTCCGGCGGCTGTAACATGGTGTTCCTGCATAGCTTCCAGCAGTGCTGCCTGGGTTTTCGGGGGTGTACGGTTAATTTCATCAGCCAGGATGATATTACCAAAAATCGGCCCTCTGAAAAACCGGAATTCTCGTTTTCCGCTGCTCTTGTCTTCTTCAATAACTTCAGTTCCAGTAATATCCGAAGGCATCAGGTCTGGCGTAAACTGAATTCGCCTGAACGTCAGATCCAGTACCTGAGATAACGTTTTAATTAAAAGAGTTTTGGCCAGGCCGGGCACACCGATCAGAAGGCAGTGCCCCTGGCACAACAACGATATCAACAACTGGTCAATAATCTCTCTCTGTCCGATAATAACCTTGCCTAATTCTCGGTTTAGTACGTCCCGTGTTTTAAACAGATTTTCAACTAGCGCAATATCACCGGTATTTTTTATTTCTGTCATCTTATTTCTTTCCAGAGTTATTTCAATTTTAAACCGCAAAAATCTAAGACTTTATCCGTCCAAGCGCAAGCACCGTTATCAACCGGTACTGGTTTATATTTAAAAGAAAAAGCATCCAATCCGAGCAATCTTTCTAATGCATATTCAATCATCTTCAAGGCTTAAAGTTCCGATATTACCGCCTCCATTTCAGCACTAAACAGTTTTATTAACCAGAAAAATAATGATTACTTTTGTCAAACTCACGTTAACATATAATCATTAATCAATCTTACTAATTAGTTATCCGTTCAATTATCTATCTACCAATGTCAACATTGACTCATCATGACATATTTATTATCTTTGTGTTGTGGTTTTTGAATTCTTTTATATATTTAATTATCCAATGATGCTGCTAATATAATTGAAGTTGAGTATATTAAATTCTGATGAGTTACCTTAAAAACAATAAATACATCATTTGGCTTGTCGTCATCATAGCCGTCCTGTTCACCATTATAGGCATTCTCAATCGCAAATACCGGATTGAACCCATGGATTATTTGAATGCTGAATTACAGAAATCTTCAGCAGTTATTTTGTCCCAACCGAATCCAGAAGGTTTTTATAAAGTGCCCGAAGAATCTATCAAAATCGCCGGGAATACACCTTATGGATATATATTTCGTCGCTATATTTATAAAGCCGAATTCTTTTTTGAACCGATTCAGGTTGAATATAAAATTGCCAACAATGAATATTTTATTCGACCATCGGTAGTGACCACTTCTGACCTAGAGCTGATGCTTTTTCCCGATGATACACTCTATATTGACAAAAACGAATTTCATTTTTTTGCCTGTCCCTGGTATGAAAACGCTGTAGATAAAAAACTCGTAAAACTGAAATCACTGAAGCAGCATAAAAAAATCAATTAATACTTAACCCGATTTTAGCCTGAATTTATAATGAAACGGCTAAACCTGCCCTCAGACTTCCCTCTTCCAGTGAGGAAAGGTGATTCAAGAATATTCCTGAGATGATTCCAATGTATTGATAAATATTTCTAACTATTTTTAATTAAATAAATTTTAAATGGGATATGTAAAAATAATTCTTACCTTACCACCCGATATTTAAAATTTGGGGCAATAAATGATGAATATCAATCAAATTTTAGAATTGGATAGCGAAAGAAAATACCGCTTTGCGCTTTTAAGTTCCATTTTCGCTTTTATCACGATTGTCGTCTTTATCATTACCGATTATTTTGAGGGTGATCGAATGGAATTCATCATAGAACTACTGGTCGGTGTGGTATTAATCATTGGCATTATTTTTATGAAAAAGTCAACCCGGCGGAATATTATATACCGAATTGCGCTGTGTCTGATAGGTTTTTTGTACTTAGCCGGTGTCGCGACAGGTTCTGGGCACGAAACCATTCTGTACTGGGTACTGGCTCTGCCATTATTTATGTTCTCTCTTTTAGGTAAACGGGAAGGTTTAATCTTTTCACTGGTAATCTTCGCCATGCTCACGACAATATTACTCATTCCATCAATTTTCGATACTTATAAATATGAAGCCGCACAGGCATTTCGGTTTATCGGTGCCTACCTCTTTATCCTGTTTATTACGTATAAACTGGAATCAAGCCGGGGAAATTATTTCAATCAACTAGTTAAAACCACCCAGGGTTTAAATATTGAAAAAGATAAACTGGAAAAATCTCTGAAAGAAATAAAAACCCTGAGCGGTATGCTGCCAATGTGCGCCTCCTGTAAAAAAATCCGGGATGATAAAGGCTACTGGAACCATGTGGAAGCCTATATTACCGATCATTCGGATGCTGTACTGAGCCATGGAATTTGCCCGGAATGCAGCAAAAAACTCTACCCCGAATTCCACAAAGATTAGAAGCAAAAGATCTTCATCTTTATTATTGATTTACACACAAATACAACTTTTCCCATCAACTTCTACCGCAACTTCCCTCTTTCAATGAGTACTGGATAACTCCCAAATCGGGCACATAGTTTTATGCTATACCACATACAGCACAAACCTGGCTCTCAACTACCATTTATTGATTTTTTATTTGCATCAATCAATCCCGTTTAATAGTTTTGTACATGCGCTCAGACATAATACCAACCTCTTTTCATCAAGGATAAAATTGGCAAAGATTTTATGGAGTGACTATTTCAGCGTCAATGATGAGTTCATCGACGGGCAAAACCAGAAAATGATCGCCATTAT
>CAZAKB010000045.1:12472-20889 GCA_964485475.1 uncultured bacterium | reverse complement strand
AAAAAATAGCGACCCCTTCCAACGAAAGAAGACGTCGCTATATTTATTTTGATTGCTAACCCTTTGCTGTGGGACGATTATACTTGCGGTTGAATTTTTCAATCCGTCCGGCTGAATCAATCAGCTTCTGCTTTCCGGTAAAAAACGGGTGGCAGGCCGAACAAATTTCAACTTTCAGATCACCGGTTGTCGACCGGGTTTCAAATGTATTCCCGCAGGCACAACTGACAACACATTTTTCATATTTTGGATGTATGTCCGATTTCATGTGAGATCCTTACTCTAAAATCATCATTGTATAAAGCGTGCAAATATACAACGCTAATGTCTAAAAAATCAAGTGAATAAATCCGATCGTTTCCGGGATAGTCAGGCCTACTGATTCATGGATTTGAGAAATTCACGGTTGCTGTTGGCACGTTTCATTCGTTCCAGCAAGAACTCCATGGCTTCCACCGGGTTCATCTCACTGAGCAATTTACGCAAAACCCAAACCCGGGCCAGTTCCGCCGAAGACATCAGCAGTTCCTCTTTACGGGTTCCTGAACGGTTCACATCTATCGACGGAAAAACACGACGGTCACTGAGTCGCCGATCGAGTACCAGCTCCATGTTACCAGTACCTTTAAATTCCTCAAAAATCACGTCGTCCATACGGCTGCCGGTATCGATCAGTGCCGTTGCAATAATTGTCAAGCTGCCGCCCTGTTCGATATTCCGGGCCGAACCAAAAAACCGTTTCGGACGGTGCAATGCATTAGCGTCAATACCACCGGAAAGAATTTTTCCACTGTGGGGAACAACCGCGTTATGAGCCCGGGCCAGCCGGGTAATACTGTCAAGTAAAATCACCACATGAAAACCCAGTTCAACCAGGCGTTTGGCTTTTTCCAATACCATATCGGAAACCTGAACATGACGTTCCGGCGGCTCATCGAAGGTCGAACTGACTACTTCGGCTTTAACAGACCGTTCCATATCCGTGACTTCTTCCGGGCGCTCGTCAATCAGGAGCACAATCAGAATAATTTCCGGGTGATTTGTAGTAATGCTATTGGCGATCTGTTGCAGAAGAATCGTTTTACCGGTTTTTGGCTGGGCAACAATCAGTCCTCTCTGCCCCTTGCCAATTGGACATAACAGATCCATTACACGCATAGAGAGGTTCTTGCCATCAGTTTCCAGTTGTACCCGGCTTTCCGGGTAAAGCGGTGTCAGGGTGTCAAATGGTTTCTTGGATTTTACCTCTTCCGGGTTCATCATATTGACCGCATCAACTCGTAGTAATGCAAAAAAACGCTCATTGTCTTTCGGCGGCCGAATCTGACCGGAAACGATATGGCCCGTACGCAACCCGAATCGCTTGATCTGTGATGGTGAAATATACACATCGTCCGGTCCAGACAGATAGCTTAATTCTTCCGAACGGAGAAATCCGTATCCTTCGTCCATAACCTGCAGGACGCCCTGGGAAAATATTCGTCCCTCTTTTTTAGCATTTGCTCCCAGAATCTTATTGATCAGGTCCATTTTCTTTAAACCTGTATGTTCCGGAATCTCCAGTTTAACAGCCAGATCAGTCAGCTCCTTAATCTTCATAGCTTGAAGCGACGTAATCGTCAATTCTTTCTCCATTATTAATTCCCTATATTAATAGAATAAGTTTAAAAGTTATTTTCATAAAGTTGGTAGGTCTAAAAATGCGGCCTAAAAATCACACTTAAAAAATTTAACTACTATTCCGCTATTGTCAAACATTTATTTTAAAAAAATTATAAATCACCGGTGCAAAATAATGGCTGCCTAAAATCAACAACCGGTCATCTGCCCTTAGAGACTTCATGATTCGCCGAAGTGACAAGCTCAGATCGGGCTCGATACTAATACTCACAGCGGGTAAATCGCGTTTTATAATTGCAGCTAATGTTATTGCCGGGATTGACTTGCCCGCTGGAATTTCTGAAACAACGATTTCATCAACTACCTTCGACAATACTTTTCCCAGTGAGCCGATTTTTTTGTATTGCCCCAGCGCGATCAACAATTTAAACTTTTTCCCGGGAAATATTTTTTCGAGAGTTTGAGCAACTTGCCGAATCCCATGTAAATTGTGCCCGACATCATAATAGACCAGAGGATTCTTGGAAAGCAGTTCCAGGCGCCCGTGCCAGCGGGTTGAGGCAATGCCCTTTTCAACTGCAATTGGAATAATCCGAAGCGATTTCAAATTATTCAGAACCGCTATTACCGTTTTTAAATTTACCAGTTGATGATCACCTATAAACGGAAAATTAAGTTCGTCAAAATGAAATTTATCCGATTCGACCGCGACAGACTGCCGATCATAAGATTGTTTGCGTACTGTTATTTGACAACAATCCGGAGCATAAATGAAAGGACATCGATTTATTTCCGCCTCACTTTCAAGAATTTGCCGGAGAATCGGGCGCTGTTTCGAAGAAATAACCGGAATTCTTGGTTTTATAATACCCGCTTTTTCCATCGCAATTTTAGCCAGAGTATTCCCTAAAAATTCCTCGTGATCTTTTCCTATTGAAGTAATTACCGACAACAGTGGAGTCACTACATTGCTTGCATCAAATCGTCCACCTAAACCGGTTTCCAAAATGGCTATATCGACAGCATTTTTATGAAAATATTCAAATGCCAGCGCGGTTGTGGTTTCAAAAAAGGTGGAATTGATATCTTCAATGACAGGTTGGTATTTGTCCAAAAACTCGACAATTTCAGCATCAGTGATTTTTTTTCCATTAATCTGAATCCGTTCATTAAAATGAACCAGATGGGGTGATGTATACAAGCCAACCTTAAGTCCAGCCGCAGATAACACCGACGCTAACATTGCACAGGTGCTCCCCTTACCGTTTGTCCCGGCGACATGAATTGTGGTTAACTGTTTTTGGGGATTGCCGATACAGTCCAGAAATTCCAATACCCGCTTCAGACCCAGTTTAATACCTTTACCGTCCAGGGCATATAAATAATCCAGCTTCTGCCGAAGTGGGTTTTTCTTATTGGGAAGATTCATTAGACACAATCATCGAGAGAAACCCGTCGGATGTTTTCCGGTGGGTGGCCGAGTAATCGACAGGCAATATCTTCAAATTTTTGGGGGTAATCACTGACATAAAACAGGTGTTCCGGCGGTGTTCCGGAATCGTTCAGTAAATTTTTTAAGGACAATACTTCCTGTACATCGAGTGCAGTTTGAATCGCACTGTCAACAATTTCAATGTCTTTATCAACAATCTTTTTGATAGTTTCTTTAATAATCGGATAATGCGTACAGCCCAGAATCAATGTGTCTATGGAATGACGTATCAATGGTTCCAGGTAAATCCGGGCAACCATTGCTGTTACTTCAGAATCAATCCAGCCCTCTTCTACCAGCGGTACAAAAAGGGGACAGGCCTGTGAAAAAACCGCCACTTCCGGCGCCATTGAGGACAACACGGATTTGTACTTGCCCGCAGAAATTGTGGCGCTGGTTCCGATAACACCTATCCGCCGGTTTTTGCTTTTTACGAGCGCTGCCCGGGCCCCCGGCTGGATAACACCAATCACCGGAACAGAACTGTGTTCAAGAACATTTTCCATTGCAACGCTGGATACGGTATTACAAGCCACCACAATCAATTTTACTCCCTGAGATTCTAAAAACCGGGTAATTTGAACGGCAAACTTCCGGATCGTTTCCGGGCTTTTCGTACCATAAGGAACCCGGGCTGTATCGCCGAAATAAACAATTGATTCTTGTGGAAGATAATGCATTAGCTGATTGACAACGGTTAATCCGCCCAGACCGGAGTCAAATACTCCGATGGGTCTATTTCTCAAATCAAGATTAGCGAGAGATGGTTTTATCACTTAACTCCTTAAACTCTATTATGCTTTTATAAATCGCCTCAGCCATTTTCTGGCGATGCTTGGGGTTGTTGAGTTTCCTTGCTTCCTCTTTATTGGTGTTATAGCCTAGTTCACAAAGCAACTTGGGCATGTCAGCACCTACTAAAACATAGAAACCGGCTTGCTTTACACCTCTGTTTTTTTGAGCGATCATTTGGGTAAAATTCCGGGAATGGAGACTGGCTAAAAGCTCGCTGTCTTTCATGTTGGTTGAATGAACCATGTTGGCCAGAATATTGGTAATGTCATCATATCCCTGGTATTTCAACTTGTCCGCATCGTCTTCAAGATGAATCACTGAATTTTCTGTTTCTGCAATTTTTATGGCCTCTTCAGATCTTCCGGGACGAAGCAGATAAAATTCCAGACCTTCTGCGTTTGAAATATTTTTTGTGGCATTTACATGCAAACTGATAAATAATTTTCCGTTAGCTTGATTAGCAATTTCAGACCGTTTCCAAATAGGAATAAATACATCGGTTTTCCGAGTATAAACAACCTTAATCTTCTTGTTTTTTTCCAAGAGTCTTCCTACCCGCAAGGCAACGTCCAGTACAATATCCTTTTCATGCATGTAGCCCCAGCGCCCCGGAGTCCCCGGATCCTTACCGCCATGACCAGGATCAAGAACAATTGTATCAATAATCCAGGCGGTTTTGGCTTCTTCAATCTTGCGTTTGATATCACGGTTCAGCGGTAAAAACAGGGAGAGCAGAATATCGTTAGTTCGCATATCAAAATGAACGTCGGCGGATTTAAATTGTCGGTTCAACTGAAATCCGATCTGAACCGAAGAACCGGTCGGAATCGCGACGACCTTCCGAATAGAATTGGTGGGAAAAATTGAGGACAAAGTCGCAGAGTCACAATTGGCTCCGTAAATAGTCAGATAAAACCACTCTTCTCCTTTAAAAAAGCTTGAAAAATCGGAATCCGTAAATGTGCCCGGGGCTTTAATCCGAATGGCAACTCCATTGGCCTTATCCTCAAAATAGATACTTTTCAGTTCCGAAATACCCGCGACGGAACCACCGGGAATCTTTGGCCTGCCGAAGTGGGCAATTCGGTTTTCAATGACATAGACCGTGTCGGCAGTCTGAGATATTGCGTACTGCAATTCGGGAACTGTATTCTGCTTGACCAATGTTAAAAACGAAACAGCCGGTACAAAAATCCGTTCATCAATTAACAACGCCGGGCCGGGCATTTGAAATACCTGGGCATCAAACATCAAGAATGAATTATTGGCAGTCAACTTGATTTTATTTTTTTCAAAGAACAGGACAATTTTACCGCTCTCTTTACGGTAATATGTTCTGACCCCGAAAGCATCTGCAAAGTCCTGAGCTGACAGATATCGGGTTTTCTCAACGGTTAGAATTTTGATTGGATGGTCCGCGTTCTTGGGTACCGGATAACTGATAACAAGCTTTTCCAATACCGAACCGGTAAGCATTCCTGATAACAATATAAAAAGTATTACAAATTTTATTTTCATTATAATCGGGGGGAAATTACGAACTACCGCTTCATAAATCAACCACCATCTGGAATTCCACCAGAAAAGTTTTCACAAACTCCGATTCCGTAATCAGACGCCGGGCTTGTGTTTTTACCGATACTGTAGCAGTCAGCTCATTTCGAAAGCGATTTTGAATTATAATAAAGTAGCGATAACCGGTACCATACAGTGAAACCATATTAAAACGCAACGGAATTCCCGGTTCATACAAATAAATCCTGGTATCCCAGACCGGTGAATAAAACTGCGTTGTACCCACAGTCATACCCATCGTTTTTATTTCACTTACAGAAAACGATAGACTGGTTCCGACGCCTCTATTGTGATTGATTTCATTAACAATGCTCCTGAATGACATTGATACATTTTTTTGAAAATAATACCGTGCCGAAACAGTCGTTTGGTGTTTTATACTACTGCCAACGGACAGGCCCCGCTTCAGACGGATATTGATAAAATGTCTGGCGGGCCAACGGTGATCCAGATACATGACAGCGTCCGAACCTCGATGTGGCTCAACACCCTTTTCAAAGGATCGATTTTCAGAGAAAAAATCAAGGTATCCTCCCGCCCGGTTTCGTTGATTAATTTTACACTGTAATCCCAAGTAGAGTCCCCGCTCATTACCGCCGGAACCGGAAAACTTTTTCATGGCTGAAGATAAGCGGGTTGAAAAATAATCAGAAAAATAACGGTATTGAACCCCCAGAGTATACTGGCTCGATTGAAAAACAAAACCCTGGACAAGCGCATATTCCTCAGAATTCAGAGCAGCGACTTCGCCCGAAAACCGCCAGTCACCTAAATCAATCTTCTGATAGATCGAGAAACCGCCCTGGCTATGCTGGTTGAAATAATCACGGACAGGGAAGGAGTAGCGCGATTGAAAAACCAGAATTCCACCTAGAAATCGGCTGTCTGCATACACCAGCCCGCCACACACAGTATTTTCTACCAGTGTATCCTTTGCAGCTATTTCTGAATCAGTGCCATGAATACCGGTTTCACGAAACGATTGTACGGTTGAATCTTGAATCGTCGCATCAAGCCGATGGCTTGAAACACCGGAGTACAGCGCCAGATGTTTCCATTGCTGACTGACATAGGCACCCCGGAGATAACGGTTTTCTTCAGAACCGGTATACGCACCAAACCGCGGTGTCCCAGCTAGAATATTTCCGGCAACCGACGTGCCCTTAAAAGCCATGTTGCTCCGTGCAAACAGCAATCCGTGCCCCCAATCCAACTTGAATGATGACAAACCTAGGACCCATTGACCGGAAAAAGGCCTCGCTGTCACACTGAGGTTTCGATAATCCCAAAGTGTTCTTTCGCCCTGATCTCTCTCGGTAATGAACCCAATCGATAATCGTCTGCCCATCTCAACTTTTCCACGGAATAAACTTTTATGTAAATCCACCGAATTATTCTTGTTCACCGACGTGTAATTCATGACTTGAATGTCTCGCTCTGGCCGCTTTTGTTCCAAGATAAAAAAGAGTTGTACAACAGTCAATTCTTGCTTTTCCAATTTTGCTATTGATTGGAATTCTTTCCAGCTCTCTACTTTCGGATATTGGTGTTTCAAGCGAGTTAATTGCTCTTTGAGATCATCACTTAATGGTAATGCTTCGATGTCTGCCGGATTACAACGATTCCAGATCAATGGATTATTTAGATACGTTTCGAGATATATTTCTAGGTCTTCTTCGGAAATATCTTCCGGGAATAATGAAATATTCAATGCATCAACAGATAAAACATCCCCATTTAAAACCATCAGGCTACAAAGCAGCAAAATCCCCAGAAAGCGTGCTTTCATTAAAAACCGAACCCAAGACCATAATAGAGCGTATAGGGCAATGTTTGATGATGCTGAAACGCGAAATCAGCCGAGAGACTTTTCCAGTATATTGAAATTCCTCCGGAATAGCGGTCCGGATTGAGCTGGGAACCGAACTTCAGATCCATAAAATCAAAGGGTTTAATAATTGCGCCTACTCGTAGCGAAAATGGGAATTCGGTATCTTTAAACAGTTCGCCACACAACTCCATTTTTGAAAACGGAGCATAGCGGGCGCCCAGTGAAAAACATTCCGGCAATGGATCGGAACATTTGTATATAGACGGGCTGTTGATATTTTGAAACAAAAGTCCGATTTGCATTTGCTCATTTAAATTCCAAACAGAGCCAAAATTCAGGCCAATTGCCGTCGAACTCTGATACCCTGCAATAGCAATATTATACACGTGTACAGATAAACCAAGAGATAATATATCCTTCAGGTTTTGGCCATAGCTAATCCCGATAGTTTTCTCTTGGTAAACCGTATTCCCGAAATTTTTTAAATGGAGGCCAAGACATTTTTGTTTTATAGAACTCCAACCCAACTGTGCTTGATAGTAATCCAGACCGGTCAGGCCGAATAAACGGGCATAATCGACCCGCATCACCAGGGATTTTGGCCGAGCCAGGAATGCCGGGTTCAACGAACCGGGATATAATGAAGTAATCGACCCCAGGGCAATTGAGGCAGTGTTGATTGATTGTACTTCAAAAGCCGCAAAACAAAATGTCTGCAATAGAATCAGTACTATAATCACTTTTCGATACATCGTCAGAGCAAGGTCATCATTCCATCTGTTACACTCATATCCAAAACTCAATCCAATAAAAAAACCGCACTGCTAGGAACAGCATCAAAATAAATATGTTTTTTATCGTCGTGGTCTGTCAGTTGGTTTTAATTTTAAATATCACCCGACATACCATTAATCCAGACTACTTTTTCTTCTGTTTGCCTTTTTTGGCATTTTCGGCCTTGCGTTCATTGCTGGGAACAAAAGTGTTTAGTTTTTCCCGTACGATCATGGGGTGATCGCGATTGTGCAAGCAAATGATTCCCTCAATCATGAATTCTTTCATCATTATTTCTTCATCAGAGCGCCGTTTTAATTTACCACCCAG
>CAZAKB010000045.1:0-12372 GCA_964485475.1 uncultured bacterium | reverse complement strand
AAAACACTTAATATATTTTTCAGAGGATAATTTACAAAGGTTGCTGCGAGTGTTCCCCCCAGAACCAGCAACAGGGCTGGTAAATTCCAAAAATATTCCGCCGATCCACCCTTGGCTGTAATCGAATAAACAACTAAAGCAATTCCAGTAGCTAGTCCGAAGAGAGTGGCGATATCCATAAACAGTCCTCTATGATCTTAATCCACGCATAACCGTTATAGGGAGAAATTAAAAATAATATTCGATAAAGCAATATTATTTTTGGGTAGGTCTTTCGATTACCCGAAAAACCTTCTCTCCCTTTTTGGCCATCCTGTACCGCTCACGGGCCAGTTTTTCAATATATTCCATGTCTGTTTCCAGGCGGTTCCGTTCGGCTTGCATTGAGCCTTGTTCCAGCTTTAATTCAGTAATATGGCCTGTTATCCGGTTTTTTTGTTTTTTGAGTACATAAATCTGATAAAGACCATAATCGCCGATAACAAAAAAAATGATAAAAAGGGTCACAAAAGACAATACAGCCAGAATCCAGTACAAACGCCTGATATTTTCAGCCTCAGGATTGTGTTTGTACCGGACTCTGGATGTTTTTTTTGCCATTATTTCAGAATGTTTAATCCCCAGAAGATGGCTTCATCTTCCAGTTCCTCTTCAATTCTCAAGAGCTGGTTATATTTGCAGATTCGGTCGGTCCGGCAGGCGGAGCCGGTCTTGATCTGGCCGGCGCTCACAGCTACGGCGAGGTCGGCGATAGTTGTATCTTCAGTTTCACCGGAGCGGTGCGAGATAACAGTGGTAAAGCCGCTGCGATGAGCCATATTAATGGCATTCAGCGTTTCCGTCAGGGTGCCGATCTGGTTCAATTTGATCAAAATAGAATTAATCGCTTTCTCTTCAATGGCGCGTCCCAGCCGTTCCACATTGGTCACCGTCAGATCGTCACCAACAATCTGGATTTTATCGCCCAGTTCTTTTACCATATATTTCCATCCGTCCCAGTCGTCCTCGGCCAATCCGTCTTCAATAGAAACAACCGGGTATTTCGTAACCATATCTTTGTAATAGGCCACCATCTCTTCCGATGTCAACGACCGGTTTTCCGATTTCAATTCATAGAGTTTCGTTTCTTTATTGTAAAACTCCGAAGAAGCCGGATCCAGAGCGATAAAGAGTTCTTTGCCGATTTTATAACCTGTTTTTTCTGCGGCCTCGAGAATAATTTCAATGGCTTCTACGTTGGAGCGCAGGTTTGGTGCAAATCCGCCTTCATCGCCTACGGCCGTATTCAGGCCTTTCTTTTTCAATACGGATTTCAGGTGATGAAAGGTCTCAACACCCATTCTCAGGGCTTCAGCGAAAGATGTAGCCCCGGCGGGGAAAATCATAAATTCCTGCAAGTCAACATTATTATCCGCATGACTGCCACCATTCAGAATATTCATCATCGGAACCGGCAGAACCCGGGCATTCGTGCCGCCTATATATTTATAAAGTGGAAGACCGACAACGTCAGCAGCGGCCCTGGCAACGGCCAACGAAACGCCGAGAGTTGCATTGGCGCCCAGTTTGCCCTTATTGGGTGTTCCATCGATATCAATTAACAGATTATCAATATATGCCTGGTCCAGTACATCTTCGCCAATGATTTCCGGAGCGATGATTTCATTGACATTCTGAACGGCCAATAAAACGCCTTTGCCCATATAGCGATTCTTGTCACCGTCCCGCAGC
Source organism: uncultured bacterium (assembly GCA_964485475.1). Taxonomy (GTDB): domain Bacteria; phylum Fidelibacterota; class UBA2242; order UBA2242; family UBA2242; genus B118-G9. The sequence goes on along the minus strand of CAZAKB010000045.1, from coordinate 10,641 downwards.
TCCACGGCTTCATGCTCACCAGTGGATGCCCCGGACGGCACAGCTGCGCTGCCGTAAAAACCGCTCTCGGTCAACAGTTCTACTTCAATAGTAGGATTGCCTCGTGAATCTAAGATCTCCCGGGCATTTACATCAATTATTGTACTCATTTTAAAACTCCTTTTATGGTTACTCGGTTTTTGTAAAAGTATCGGGCAAATTTACTGATAAGGAATCATTTAATCAACAATCTCCAACGAATAATAATTTCTCCCCTTAATCAGTATTATTGAAATATTGAGCTGTTTCGATGTATATTACTGCGCTTTTTAGATTAACCTACAGGATATATATGCAAAAAATAAAACGTCTCGCTATTTTGACAAGCGGGGGAGACGCCCCTGGTATGAACGCCGCCATCCGGGCCGTGGTTCGTACGGCAATTAACGAAGGCATTTACGTATTTGGCATTTACGGCGGTTATGAGGGATTGATCGAAGGAGAAGTGATGCCCATGTCCCGGCGTTCTGTCAGCAATATTATTCAAAAAGGCGGCACTTTTTTAAAAACCTCCCGCAGTGAGGCCTTTCGGCACAAAGCCGGTCGGAAGCGTGGCGCCGATGTTCTTAAAGAATGGGATATCAATGATTTGGTTGTAATCGGCGGCGACGGAAGTTTCCACGGCGCCCATGCCCTTTACGAAGAATACCAAATCAATGTGGTTGGCATTCCCGGCACCATAGACAATGACATCTACGGTACTGACCTGACTGTTGGCTACGATACAGCCGTCCACACAGCCCTGGATTCCATTGATAAAATCCGGGATACCGCAGCATCCCACGATCGGATTTTTCTGGTCGAAGTCATGGGACGCCACGCCGGTTTCATCGCTCTCGAAGTCGGTATCTGCGGCGGCGCAGAAGAAATTCTTGTTCCCGAATCCGAAACATCTCTCGAGCACCTTGGTGAAATGATTAAAACATGGTCTAAGGCGGGTAAAACGAGTAGCCTTTTAGTTGTCGCCGAAGGACATAAGCTGGGTTCGGCAAATGAAATCGCCGCCAAATTAAAAGATAATTTTAATGTCGACTGCCACGTCTGTGTTTTGGGCCACACCCAACGAGGTGGAAGCCCAACGGCCACCGACCGTCTACTGGCCAGCCGTTTAGGCTACCATGCCATCCACGCTTTGTTAAACGGTAAAACCGATATTATGGTTGGCTGGTCCAATAATCATGTCACCTATACTTCTCTGCCGGAATCCTGGGAAAAGAAAAAACCTCTGGATCCGGAATTATTGAAAATCTACCGGATTTTATCATCATGAGCGGAAAAAAAGATATCAGCGCACTGACTATTGATCAGGTCCTTAAAGTCCTTTCAATATTTCGGGAACGGTCTCTGGACGGTATCATCGAAAAGAGCGTTGATTTAATTCCACAGATCTTTAAATGGAAGGGCTGTTCTATTTTCCTTTATGACGATGAGGAAGATGTGGTTCGAATGGTCAAAACCAGCGGACTGTCAACTCCCGCAACTGATGAAGTCATTTACAAACGGAACGAAGGACTTACCGGCTGGGTATTTGATACCCAGAAACCACTTCTGATTCGTGATTTGAATAAAAAATCCGATATAGATTTGGAAAAACTTGGCGAAAATCTGCGCTGGGTTGGTAAATTCACTGAATCCGACCACCAGAAAGCCAAATCATTCATGGCGGTTCCGCTGCTCAGTTACCAGGAACGTTTTATCGGCCTCATCCGAACGGCCTCTGATAATAAGAATTTTACAAATTCCGATCTCGAAGTCTTTTCGCTGATTGCCCGTTATGTGGCAATGGCGATTGACAATTCCGAATATTTGCGGCGGGAACGACGGAAGGCTGAATATCTCGAACTGCTGATGAAAGTCGGTACCCAGGTGCTATCGTTTTTTGAACTGAGCGACCTTCTGGAATTCGTGGCCGAAAATACAGCCAAAACCATCGGCTCAGAAACCTGCGAAATTTATTTGCGCAAAAAAACCGACAAAGACACCCTGGTCCTCAAGGGTGGCTACGGCATTCCCAAAGATCTGATCAATGTCGCTGAACATAAAGTTGGCGAAGGACTGACCGGAACCATCGTAAAAGAGAACCGCACGATCCGTTCCCGTAATGTTTTGACCCTACCGGAATACAAAGGGAAATACCGGAAAGCCATTAAAGATCATCTGAAATTTGGCGATCGGCTGACATTCCTGGGTATGCCGATCAATATCAAGAACGAAACCCAGGGGGCCGTCAAGCTCTACAATAAATTACCGGGAACCGAGCGGGATAAATTTTTCACCGAAGATGATGAACAGTATCTTCAGATTATGGTCGATATGATTTCCGTGGCCATTGAAAATGTCCAGTATCTGGATTCAATGAAGTACTCGGCAGTTTCCACGATGAAAAACCAGCGTCTGACCGCCCTGGGAACCCTGGCCATGCGTATCCCCAACGATGTTGTCAACCCCTTGACTGAGGCCCAGTTGAGTCTCGGCAATTACCTGAGAAAAATCAAAGCCGGTAAAAATGAATCCCTGGAATCCAGCATCGAACGATTTGAGCAGATTCTGAATAATCTTAAAAATGTAGCCAATGAAGTCCGTATCTTGCAGGAATTTTCCACAAAAGCCGGGTTCATTCATGTCAAGCGAACATGGCAGGAGCTGCTTGATGAAGCCCTGCTTTACCTGACTAATGATATTCTTTCCTATAAAATTGTTGTCCAGCGCAATAAGAGTGAAGAACCCAATATGCCCCAGCTGGTTGTGGACCCCAATGAAATTACCGAAGTTCTGGTTACACTGATCTCGCTGATTATCTCACGCTTTGAACATTACGGCTCAATATTGTGGATCGAAACCCAGATAAAGGATCACAAAACGCTCGTAACCAATATCGCCGGTTCCGATAATATAGCCGGTGTTGAAATTCATAAAAAATCCATGAACGAACTTTTCGGTGACGGAAAAAGCTACAGCCCATACCAGTTTTCCCTTGAAGTGGTCCGGGAGCTGGTTGGAAACGATTACGGTGGCACAATAACCCTGCATGAAAACGATTCAAATTTGCGTTTAACGCTGGAAATACCAATAGAAAGATAATCTATGTTTTACAAAGATATTTTACTGATCGATGACAGCGAACCATTTTGTAAAAGTATTCAGGAAACCCTGGAAGACAATGGCTGGTCCATCATCTATAATACCAACCCTGAAGCCGGGCTGGCTTTTCTCCGGGAAAAACAGTTCAAAGTCGTCTTGCTGGATATTCGCATGCCGAATATGTCAGGCCTTGATTTTCTGGCAGAACTTGAAAAGCAGCAATTGGTCCAGCGGAACTACGTCATTGTATTAACCGGCGAAATTACGATTGAAAACGCGGTAGACTCTCTGCGCCTCGGGGCCAGGGATTTTATTCAAAAACACGCGGTTGTGGAATACCCGGATCTGTTTCTGGAACGAATTGAAAAAGGGTATGCCTGGCAAAAAGAACGGATTGAGAACGAAAAACTGGCGAAAGAACGCCGCCGGGCCATCGAAGAAAGCCGGTTAATTGTAAAAAGTGTCGGCCACGATATGTCCGGCAGCTATTATGCTTCATTAATGTTGAGGCTCCAAACCCTGCAACGCAAAATCGAAAGCTTCAAGAATGAAGTTGAACACTGTTTTGACACTATCCAGAATAAAAACAGCACCGAAACCATGACAGAGTGCCGGGACAGAGTACTGAAAATTGCTGAAGAGGGCATCGAAAAAGGGAACGGGATCATTACACTGATGGGGTTTTTTAAAGAGCTGGGAGAAAAACTCAAACATCTGGGTCAGGCAATCGACATAGATAAAAGTCATAAAAAAACCGTCGATCTGAACGCTCTGGTCAAAGAAGCGATCCACCTGTTTACGGACTCACAACTGGAAGCAAATCCTGAGGTCAATCTGATTGAAGAATACTCCGGTGAAGCGTTGAATATCAGCGCCAGCGAAGAAGATCTGATCAGAGTGTTTGTCAACCTTGTTGAAAATGCCTTCAAGGCCATGGACGGCAAGGGGACCCTGACAGTAAAAATCTATCGGGAAAATGGATTTGCGGTTGTCGAAATCTCTGATACCGGCGTCGGTATTCCTGAAGATAAATTAGAGAAAATCTGGCGCCCTGACTATACGCATTGGGCCGGCAAACAGGGCACCGGACTGGGCCTGATGATCTGTAAAAAAGCCGTCGAAAATCACGAAGGCGAAATAACTGTTAAAAGTGTTGCCGGACAGGGAACTACTTTTACGATAAAATTCAAACTGATATAGAAAGGATCCAAAAATGGCTGTAAAAAGAATTCTTCTGGTCGACGATAAAGCTCTTTTACGTGATGCTCTGATCGAATATCTGGGCTCTGGGGAATATGAGATCATTGAAGCAGAAGATGGTGAAAAAGCTGTCGCTCTATTTAAAGAAAATGACTTTGATGTTGTAATTCTGGACCACAATCTGCCGGGAATTGACGGATATAAAACATTGAAATTGATGAAACAAACCAAATCCGATATTCCCGTCATTGGCTTAACCGGAGAACTGACCATAGAAATTCGGGAAAAATATTTATCCATGGGGGCTTACGATATTCACGCCAAATCCGCGATCTACGAAAAACTTATCCCAACATTGAATGCGGCCCTGAAAGGCGAACAACACGCAACCGCTGAGGCCAAGCCGGATTTTATCCAATTAGCGGACGCACTGAAAAAGGGAGGTCGCTGGGAAGAATCCGCGCTCTATTTGAAAGAGGCCGGCATTGAGCAAAAGACCATAGGAAACACTGACAAGGCCAATGAATTGTTTGAAGAAGCCATCAATCGATATATCCGGGCCGGTCGCCGATCAAAAGCGTTGGAAATCGAAAAAATGATTAATGACTAAGTATTTTTATACAAATATTGGTTTTTCAGGAGAATTTAACATCTCACCGACGGAAATATCTTGACATTTAATTTTCAGTCGTGTAACATAGGGTCAACTTGTAAAAAAAGCAATCAACCAATAAGGAGGAATTTATTATGGCAGAAAAAGTAGCAACATGTGGCGTTAAGAAGGAAAAAGGATACCTCTATTATCTTGACAAAAATGGTAATGTCGCCCGTTCAAAAATGGCCCGCGGCGGCGAAAAAGGCGGCGGCGCTGAAGTCGTCAACAAATGTGGCGTAAAAAGAGAAACCGGTTTCCTGTATTTCATCGACAAAAACGGTGATGTTTCTCGTGCAAAAATGGCAAGAGGAAGAAAATAATTCCTTCTCTTTCGCAACAAAAATATTATCGATCAGACTCCGCTTTCCGGCGGAGTCTTTCATTTTATTGACATGTTATTTTCTCAAAATTTATTATATTAGTTAGCGTGAATACAAGATTACAAACCAGAGATTTCTTCCTGATTCTAATCTGCCTGCTGGCAATCGCTAGCGCTGGATATTTTGAATTGTCCAACTATCATCGGGCCTTCCCCGAGCATGCCATTGACTTCCAGGTTAATCGGAAAGAAGCCAAGAATATTTCGCTGAACTTTCTGGCAAAAATGGATATCGATCCCGGTACAAAAATTCATGCTTCCGCATTTGAATTTGACAACACGGCTAAAACGTTTATCGAAAAAGAGGTCGGGCTGGAAGATGCCGAAGATTTACTGACCAATCACTTTCGGATCTGGCAATGGACCAATCGTTGGTTTGAACCGTTGAATCGTGAAGAAATTTTTATCGGCGTCACTCCAAAAGGCGAAATTACCCAATTCCTCCATAAAATACCCGAAGAGGTTTCTGCCGAACTTTTGTCGATAGATGAAGCCCGGCGATTATGTCATCAATTTTTAACTGGCATCCTTCAGATTAATCCCAATGAGTGGGAATTCATCGAAGATAAAACCGAAGTAAAGCCCAATCGGGTGGATTATCGCTTTACCTATAAAAATAAAACCGTAGAAATATACGACGCCACCTACCGCTTTGATGTTACGGTTCATGGCGATAAAATTGGCGAATACCGGGAATACCTACATGTTCCCGAAGACTGGCAACGTGGTTATCAGCGCCTGCGTTCACTGAACGCCACCACGGCCACCACAGCCGATGTTTTCTTTATCATCCTGATGATTATTATCGCCACGTTTTTTATTATATATCTGAGCCGCAAACAGATAAACCTTAAAACATCGGTCAGCTTCGGATTGATTACATTTGTTCTAAAGTTCTTATCCGAACTAAACCTGCTACCTCTCTATAAATTTCATCTCGACATCAATCAAAGTATGGGAGCATTTTACAGTGATTTTTTCGTCGGTATTTTTATACAATCACTGCTGTTGGCATTAATTATTACCATTCTCGCCGGAGCCGGCGAACTTATCTATGCCCGGAGTTATCCCAAACGGATTCCGCTGGCACGGCTGTTTTCACGAAAAGGCCTGCAGACAAAACATGCCTTTTTCAGCATTTCAGTCGGGATTACGCTGGCGGTTGTGTTTATGGCGTTTCAGACACTTTTTTACCTGACCGCAAAACGATTTGGGGCCTGGGCCCCGGCCAATATCTCGTATTCTGATACACTGAATACGGCGTTTCCCTGGATACTGATTCTGATCGGCGGATTTCTGCCAGCCGTGCTTGAAGAATTTTCATTTCGGCTTTTTGCAATCCCGTTCATTGAAAAACTGCTCAAATCCAAACTTCTGGCAATTCTGATTCCGGCAATTATCTGGGGATTTGCCCATGCAAATTATCCCAACCAACCCTTCTGGATTCGCGGTTTTGAAGTATCTGTCTTCGGTATTATAATCGGTTTTATTTTTCTGAAATTTGGTATTCTGACGGTCCTAATCTGGCACTATATGGTCGATGCAATTTATTCGTCCATGCTGCTGCTCAGGACCGGAGAACCCTATCACGTTATCAGCGCTTCAATTGCTTTGGGCATTATTCTGATCCCGTTGTTGTACAACATTATCTTGTATCTGAAAAACGGAAAGTTTGCCGACCCCGAATCTCTGTTGTCTTTATCCGCCCCATTTCCCAAATCAACATCAGCGCCAGCCGAACCGGAAAAGGTTTGTCCTTCCTATGTCACAGCCTATCAAAAACTGTCCCCGCGACGATTGAAAACAATTCTGATTCTGATTCTGATATTTATCATCGTGCAATGGATCCCCTTTGAAAAAATCGGCGATTATTATAAGTATTCTGTACCTCGTGCAGAAATCAGACAAACCGCGACAGATTTTCTGCGGGACAGGGGTGTTGATGCGGACAATTTCAAAAATACGATGGTGTTGATCAATAATTATTCCGAATTGAACGGGCGCTATATTCTTGAGCACAGCACGGTTAAAAATTTCAATTCCATTCTGGCTCGCCATCTGAATAATTCGGTTCTGTGGATGGTCCGCTTTTATCGTCCGCTGGATAAAGAAGAATACAAGATTTACATTCATCCCGGTGAAAAATCCGTGATCAGTTTTGAGCATCTTCTCCCGGAGTCGGCGGAAGTATTTTCGCTGGACAAAGATGCCGCCCGCTTCAGGGCCAAAGAATTTCTAAGCGGACGGGACCTGCGCCTGTCAGATTTTGAAATTGTGGAAGATTATTCGCGACAGATGCCGAACCGCACCGAGCACACTTTTATCTGGGAGACCAAAGACCTTCATCCGGCCAATGTTGGTGATGGAGCTCTGCGCTTTAAAACGATCGTTACCGGCGATGCGGTTTCAAGCTTTACCGTTTTTTATAAAATTCCCGAAGAATGGAAACATGCCAAAACCCGTAAAACACTCTTTGATTCCCTGCGGCTGGTAATTCAGATTGCCACGCTGTGTTTGCTTGGAATCGTTTCGATCATCGCGTTGAGCCGGCAAATGAAATCTGCGGTTGTGGAATGGAAAACGCCGCTAATCGTCAGTATTATTCTGGGAGGAGGGTGGCTCATCCTGGAATTGGCAAATTATCCCTTGGCACTGATCAATTATAACACCAGCTGGGGAATTCAGGTCTGGACTGTTTTCTGGGTGCTGGTAACACTGCTCCGGATTCTGGCAATTACCCTGATTATCTTCCTGCTGACAACGATGGTTGCATCGGTATATCCCCGGTGTCACACAACGTTAAAACGGGATTGCCGGTCTTTTTTCTCACGGGACGCTGTTTTTTCCGCAATTCTGATCAGCATCGGCATATTTGCCATTCAACATCTGACTTACTGGCTGGCAATAACTGTCGCTCCGACTGTCATTCAACCGAATTTTCAGATGCCTCGTTCGATCAATTATGTCTTACCACCCTTATATGCAGTTCTGTCAATTGTCAGTCGTGGAATTATCTTTGCTGCAGTCGCCGGCATCGGAATATTCTGGATCCGGAAAATCATCCCACGGCAATCCAATCAATATATCATCGTTGCCTTATTACTGGCCATTTTTATTCCTGATTCTTACGATAATGTTCGTGAATACATTGTTCTTTACATTTCTTATGCCGCAATTATTGCCTGGCTGTGGATAGCAATTGCCTGTTTTATTCGGAATAATATTCCCGCCTATTTGTTCACCGGTCTGATTTTTACAGCCGTGAAATTTTCTGAAAATCTGATTGTATCCAAAGTGCCCAAAGGTTATGTTGGTGCTCTGTCGGTTTTGTGCATTGTAACAATTTTGCTGATTTGGCTACTAACAGAGAAGAAGGATGTCAAACTTGGAGATTGGATTAAGCAAACCGCCAAACGAATCATGATAAATAAATAACAAAACAATTTTTCGTTTTGAAATCATCGCAAATTAGATAAAATTCATACAATGAAACCACGTACTATTAAACATAATAAAATCCTGAATTCCGATCTGTTGTGCCAGATCGAAAATAAACAGCTACGAGAAAAAATCCAGGACAGTCCAGTAGAGGTTCAACACTATTTATCGGTACTTTGCAGCCAAATACAGGATTTATCAAAAATCGGTGCGGCGCTTTCCGCCGAGCGGAATCTGCCCAAACTACTTGAGATGATTCTCGAAGAAGCGCGACATTTTACCAACGCCGATGGTGGTACTCTCTATATGATTAACGATGATGGACTTTCACTCCGGTTTGAAATCGTGCAGACCAGTTCACTGAATATTCGAATGGGAGGGACTACCGGAAACACTATTGACTGGTATCCGGTCCGGCTCTATCTTCAGGATGACAAGCCAAATCACGCGATGGTTTCTGCACATGTTGGCTTATCCGGCGAAGTAGTCAACATTCCAGATGTCTATGATGTCCAGGGCTTTGATTTTACCGGCACCCGCGCATTTGACAGTAAAACCGGCTACCGCTCTAAGTCCATGCTGGTCGTTCCTATGCGTAATCATGAAGACGAAATTATCGGTGTTTTACAACTGCTAAATGCTCTCGATCCCATCACGAACGAATCTATTCCTTTTACCAATGCCGACCAGGGCCTGATTATATCACTCGCGTCTCAGGCGGCGGTCGCCATTACCAATACCCGCCTAATCCACGACTTGGAACTGCTCTTGGAGTCCTTCATCCAGGTGATTGCGTCCGCGATTGATGAAAAATCACCCTATACCGGTGGTCATATAGAGCGGGTTGCGAAGTTGACCATGATGATCGCCGAAAATATCAATAACATCGATTATGGCATTTACGCACCACTTTCTTTGAACCAGGATGAGTTGAAAGAACTACGCATCGCATCGTGGATGCATGATATTGGAAAAATCACAACCCCCGAGTACGTCGTCGACAAATCCACCAAGCTGGAAACCATCTACGATCGGATCAATACCGTTAAAGCCCGGTTTGAGATTTTGAAACGCGATGCGAAAATTGAACTACTGGAACACCAACTCAAAGTTGCCAGAGGTGAATCTCTGGAAAATATCGAAGCGGTCGAGGAAAGTTATCGGATGAGAATCCAGACCATTGATGATAATCTGGCGTTTATCGAAACAGCCAATGTCGGTGGTGAATATATGGCCCCTGAAAAACAGGATCGCGTCAAGGAAATTGGACAGCATAAAATTGAATTAAGCAATGAAACCCGTGATCTGCTGGATGAAAATGAAATTCTTAATCTTTGCATTCCCAAAGGCACACTCACCAATGAAGAGCGTGAAGTCATCAACCATCATGTGGTTATGACAATTACAATGCTGGAAAAACTTCCGTACCCGAAGAAACTGCGCCGGGTACCCGAATATGCCGGTGGACATCATGAAAAACTAGACGGTACCGGCTATCCGAATGGTCTTAAAGAAGACCAGCTGTCACCCCAGGCCCGCATGATGGCATTGGCAGATATTTTCGAGGCACTCACCGCCCGTGATCGTCCGTACAAAAAAGGCAAAACTCTCTCCGAAGCCATGAAAATCATGGGCTTTATGGCCAAAGATAAACATATCGATCCCGATCTGTTCAAGATTTTTGTTCAGGAAAAACTCTATCTGAAATACGCCCAAGAAAATATGGACCCATCCCAGATTGACGACATCGATCCAAAAATAGTCCAATAATAACTACCCCTCAATTCATTCATTCCCTAAATTACGCGCCGATGGAAAAACCGGTTAAAAAACATCAGGAAATTGAATT
>CAZAKB010000044.1:0-21166 GCA_964485475.1 uncultured bacterium | reverse complement strand
CGCCGTATCAAAGGCGATCTTGTCCATTATCGGAGACCAGACTGGATACATTTCAGCTATATCTGTCGAATTGGTCAATTGTATTTGCTTTTTACCATCTTTATAAACAGCCCAAATATCCGAAGAAGTAATCGTATGACCATCATCTTTATCGAGCATGTAAACGATCCAGTTGCCATCGGGAGACCATTTTGGCGCTCTTGCCTGGCCCAAATCTGTAAGAATATTTCCTTTCAAATCACAGATATAACTGCCTTTTCCGGCTTTTGTGAATAGCAATTGGCTTTGGTCTGGCGAAAGTGAGGGCCAGATATAATTTCCCTCACCAAGTGGCGCCAAAACAGATTTTTCACCATCGACAACCAAGACTATTTTCTGATCCTCGATATAGGTGGTTTTTCCCGCAGAAGAAAGGGATTTGGAAAGCTGCATTTTATCAATGGATAATGTCTTCATCTGTTTACCGGAAACCATCAAGAGTCGATCATTGTCTAACTTCATTGCCGGCAAAAGGCCTCTGGTCTTTTCAGTTAAGTACTCAACGGATTTATCATTGAGTGATTGAACGGCCAACATTGAATATTTCCGAAAATGAACATATTCATCAATACGGTAAATCACCTGGCTCCCATCATCGGAAAAAACCGGTTCGTAGCCAGCCCCCGCATTATCATTAATCTGATCCAAAGAGCGGCTTTTCAGATTATATATCCACAGTCCTTTACAGCCATTTTGGGTAAATAAAAGTTTACTTCCGTCGGGACTAAATTGCGGTAACGCAAACGTATTATCTTCGAGTGGCAGGAGCTTGCTTTCAAGCACTTCAATCGTCTGTGAAAAACTAATTGAAGAGGAAATAATTAGTAAATAAAAAAACATTTTCCGTTTCATTTTATCTCCAAATAATATTTGATTCACTACTGCTTTTTTCGTGCAGAAGTCTATTTCATTAACAACATATCCCGGGTAAAGTTTCCCTGATCTGTCGTAAGACGGTAAATATATACACCGCTGGGGACTTGTTTGCCCATATCGTTTTTTCCATCCCACATCTTTGAATAATTTCCGCTGTTATATTTTCCACATAACAGGTTGCGGATTTTTTGACCGCGGATGTTGAAAATATCAAGACTTACTTTTGAAATTTCAGGAAGTGAAAAAGTGATCGTTGTTGACGGATTAAATGGATTCGGATAATTTTGGTGAAGAACAAAATTAGCAGGCATTGGCTCATTTGATCTGATACTACTCACTTGTTCTACGGATACAACTCTTAAATCATCAAAATATACGGTTCCCGCTTCTGACGATTCGGAAACATGGGTAAGATGAATACTATCAAACCGGTATGACGTTCCGTCTAGTACACCATTCCCTATCCAACTTCCAACGCTATTCGGATCATCATAATACCACGTTACTACTTTCCATCCAGTCCAGTCTATCGTATACCACTTCGATACTTCACTGGTAGATGAGCCGCCAACTTCATCAATCGCAAAACGAAATTGATTCCCGCTGCCATCACCGAAAATGTACACTTGAAGCGCCGAGTTTGATCCAAACGATATATCCTGGGTAGAGGAGCCACCTTTATACACCACTCGTATCAACCAGGAAGATGCATTTAAATCCCAGTCATAATTCAGTTCCATCGATTTCGTGCTGCCGGGGAGTAAATAGTTATTGTCCGCATTCTCTGATCTCGCAGTAGATGGATCAATTCCAGACGTTGAACCACTGGCCTCCGGGCTCCACCAATTAGATGTTAATCCGCTTTCAAAGGTATCAATATTTTTTATATTCCACGATTCGGTACCGGTAGTAAATCTGATTTTCGTATTATAAACCGTTGAATTACCATGATAATCCGCTATCTCTCCCATTATTGCGGCCAAATAAATAGTAACGGGCTCAAGTTCTTCCATGGGAAATAGATTAAAGACACTTTGCTCGTTGATATAATTATGTTGGACAACAAGTGGTACAGTATCAAACGCTGGATAACTATACATAAATATCATTTTATCGGTAAAATATGTTGTATCAATCATTTCATCAAATTGTATATTTATTACTGGATTTAACTCGATCTTAGTAGTATATGGTCTTGGATAGCTTGAAATAATTGCTGGTGCATAAATATCCTTCGGGCTGGTTGTAAATTCCAATACAAAGTCATCGCCGGCAACTCCATCCCCATTACCGTCCAAATGCTGACCCCGGTTTCCGATGATAGTATTTGCGTCCAACGTCAGAGTATAATCGGTTTCAACTTCAAGGCTGTCTCCGACATATGTCAGGGTCAGCTTCTTTAGACTTACGTCCCAGGAATAAATAAGGCCTACTTCCGGTGATATCGTTAAACCGTTTTTTACGAGACTTGTATCCATAAGATGTGAAAAACTAAGTATAATCGGTTCCCATGCAGGGTGTATCGCTTCGTGATTTTCTGGAGTTGCCACTTTTACAAAAGGCGGTACTGAAGATTCCATGTACCGGTTTAGTGTCCAGAAAAATTTACTGTCGTTAATGACAATCACTGTCGTATCTGGCCAATAACCGGGAGCATCAAACACAACGGTATAATTACCAAACGCGAGACTGTCAAAAAGATAAAATCCATTGTTACGGTTATAGTTATGGTTGTTATCATAACCGTTTGTATAATAGTCATAATCGCTATCGCTTGAATTATCAATGGCCGCCCAATTGTTAGGATTAATCGGAGATCCACTTGTAATCTGTGACCATTGAGGGGTATACTTATCAACATACATGGTCGTGTTGCCGTAATAAACACGATTTCCTGGATTCAGGGTTATCATAAGGCTGTCAACCGGTTCGTATTCATCGTTTGTTCCGGTAATGTATTCATAGTTGGTTTTATCCTCTTTTGTTCGCACAATACCTGCCAAGTTTCCGAAATCTGGCAAAGGTTCACCATAATATTGCACAAATGCGAGGGCAATTGCCCAACCATCATTAATGCGGTTGTCCAGGTTCTGTAAACGGTAGGTGTTTGGCCAATAATCATGGAAACTGCTTTCGCTTAAAGTGCCTGGAATCGTTAAATATCTAAAAACTCCCAAGTAATTATGACCGCTTCCATAAAAAGTATAATCTCCGGCATGAGTGTAGTGGGTTGTTTGAACAGCTGCTTTAATATTATTCCCCATATAATTTGAAAACGTCAGCATTCCGGAAAAGTGCTGTTGCGTCACATTGATAATCGGATCATCTGTAACGCCAGAATATAACATAAGAGTAGAATTCCCTCCAGCTGCATTTGTATGTATAGAATGGAACCAATCACAGTTCTGGTTGCTGGCATCGGTGCCCAGGCTGGAAAGTGCCGCCCCATCTGAAATCCGGTTGTGTCGACGAGACATCACAACAGTTGCCCCCATGTTCTTCAACAGGGTTTCCACAACAAGCGCCCGTGTCAGGTTTCCTTCAGATTCCCAATAGCCAGCATCATTGATAGGGGGACGATCATTGGAATCGTGACCTCCATGTCCGGCATTAATGTATAGTTTCTTGCCAGTCAGGTCTTGCGCGGCAAGTATGGAACACAATGAAAGAATCAGAATAAATAAACGTTTCATGTTATGCCCTTACCTTAAATCAAGCGTTAATAAAATAAATTCATCGTTTTCTGCGTCTTCACAAACAATCTGCTTACCGTCTGGTGACCAGGAAGGAGACATCTCGATGCGGTCTTCTGTATTGGTTAACTGAAAGATCGTGCTGTCTGCAACACGAAGTAAAAAGATTTCAGAAGCGGTAAAACGATAACCATCATCAGAATCCCGCATAAAAGTAATCCATTTACCATCCGGCGACCATTTCGGCGCACGTGCTTCTCTCGCCGAAGTTAATATTGATCCGTTCATATCCGTTACATAGAGATCGTTTTTATCGACGAAACATATCTTTGTATTATCCGGAGAGATAGACGGCCAGATATAAAATTTATCGTCGCCCAGAGGTCGTAGTTTTTTAGTGGCTCCATTGTTCAACAACAAAAGACTGCGATCGTAAGAAAAAATAATCGGTTTTGATGCCGTGGTAGATTTCGAAAGCGTACTTTTCACTTCATTATTTTCAATATAAAATACACCCTGATCGGTAATTAGAGGGACGACATCGAGCCGTTTATTCTCAAGTATCTTGGTAGTGATTTTGGTTTTTATATCGTATAAAAGGACAGAATTCAGCCGCAATCCCTTATCAAATGAATCGACGCGGAAACGGATATTGCCTGCATTATCCATGTTGTAATCATAACCCGCGTCTGCGATCCTGGAAGATGTTCTTTTTGTAAGGTCATAATACTTTAATCCTTCCATGGATGTGAAAAGAAGGTACTTCCCGTCATCACTGAATACCGGCAGAATAGTATTGGTTCCCAGATTCAGTACTTCCGTTTTCGCAACCTGCACCTGTGCCGACAGGATTACCGAAAAGACAAATAGGAAAATGGTGATTTTTTTCATTGGATATTACTCCTTATTATTTTTCTGGTTAGTAAGTTAAAATAATTAATTCAAGTTCCACATGATTTATCGCAAATATTTACACTTTTTCTCATAGAATTAACCAATCTTCCAATTTATATTTAAATGAGATTTCAACTTCTTTGAAAGGTTACTGAATGAAAATCCTAAAACTTCTTGTATTTCTAATGTTCCTGGTACATCACCTATTTTCGGCCACACTGGATACAGTTGTTATTAAAAGCAAAGCTATGAGATCAAAACCAAAAGCGGTTATCGTTTTGCCCGATTCTTATAATCTGACAAAAGATCAATTTCCTGTGTTGTATCTATTGCATGGATGGAGTGGTTCTTATAAAGATTGGTCCGGTCATATGGATCTGCGCCCACTCAGTGATAAATACCAATTCATTATCGTCTGCCCTAACGGCGGTTATGCCGGCTGGTATATTGACAGCCCCTATAAAAAAGATAATCAATATGAAACGTATATATCCGACGAAGTCGTTCGATATATAGATAAACATTATCGTACAGAACCCAATGCTGACGGTCGTTTTATCTGTGGCTTGAGTATGGGCGGGCATGGGGCCATCAGCCTCCTTGCCAAACATCCCGATCTTTATACCACAGCTGGCAGTATGAGCGGAGTCATGGTATTGAATGCCTCGGGTGATAAATATGGAATTTCGCAACTAATCGGCCCTCTCGAAGACAGCGGGAACGACTGGAAAAATTACTCCTGTATCTATCTTATCGAAAGCCTTGCCGGTTTGGAAAAAGGAATCATCATCGATTGTGGTATTGATGATTTCACTATAGATATTAACCGCAAAATGCACAAGCGCTTAATAGAGCTGGAAATTCCCCACGATTACTACGAGCGTCCCGGCAGTCACAGCTGGGATTACTGGACCAACGCGCTGGAATACCATCTGCTCTTTTTTAACCGTCTTTGGAGTTCCGGTAAAAACTGATCCCGATTTTCTTTTCACTTGAATAAAAGCTTCAGGCTTTGTATTATCAAGTATGAAGAAAACCTCTGAAAATTGGATGTGGTGATTACAATTAAACTGGAGGATTCAAAACATGTCAAATGAAGCAGTAGGCTGCGCCCGTCCAACCGGCGCTACGGTTGGCACGCCGTCTGCAAAAATCGAACAAGAAAACTTTTTACACAAGGAGCCTCAAATGTCCACGGCAAAAGTAGGTACAAAAGCCCCCGATTTTCAGGCGCCAGCATATTATCGGGGCACTTTTACCAAGATCCAGTTATCTGACTTTCTTGGTAAATGGGTAATGTTGTGTTTCTATCCCGGCGACTTTACCTTTGTCTGAGCGACCGAAGTGTCAGCGGTCGCTGCCAACTATGAAAAATTACAAGAATTAGGTGTTGAAGTTATTTCTGTCAGCGTTGACAGCTATTTTGTCCACAAAGTCTGGAATGATCAGGAACTATCAAAAATGGCCGAAAAAGATGTTCCTTTCCACATGGTCTCTGATGGGCCAGGAAATGTGGGAAAAATCTACGGGGTCTATGATGAAAATGCCGGTGTAGAGTTACGCGGGCGGTTTATCATTGATCCGGACGGGATTATTCAGGCCATGGAAGTGATGACGCCGCCTGTCGGGCGCCAACTATCTGAAACCATTCGCCAGATTCAAGCATTTCAACATGTTAGAGCCACCAAGGGCGCGGAAGTGTGCCCCGCTGGCTGGACTCCGGGCAAAAAAGTTCTGAAACCGGGCCCCGATCTGGTCGGTAATGTTTGGAAAGTATGGAGTCCATTAAGAGATCATTAATTAAAACACCATATCCAATTTCCAAAGGCATTTTAGTTTAGTAAAAGATCGGCCGTCATCTCCTTCGGGATATCCAGTCCAAGTAAACTTAATACTGTAGGCGCAATATCCGAAAGTTTGCCTCTTTTAAGTAATTGCCTCCCCGGTGAATCTTTTGCAACATAAATCAATTCGACCGGATTAACCGTATGGCTTGTTTTAACCATTCCAGTCTCATAATCGATCATCTGTTCGGAATTTCCATGATCGGCAGTAATGAGGATTTGCGCATCGAGTTCAAGTAAACGATCAACTACCTTGCCTACATTTTCATCCACAATTTCGATCGCCTGACGGGCTGCATCAAAATTACCGGTATGACCGACCATATCACCATTGGCATAATTGATCACAATAAATTGATAGGGATTATTTTCAAGCCGTTTTAAAATTTCATCGGTAACATTATAGGCATCCATCTCCGGATGACTGGCAAAGGATGCCGGATCAAAACGGCCAGGAATCTCAACCTGATCTTCATTGAGATAGGGTGTAGTGGATTTACCGTTAAAAAAACTGGTAACGTGCCTGAATTTTTGAGTCTCTGCAATCCGTAATTGCTTCAAGTCTGCATTTGATATTATTTCACCTAGCAATTTGTTCATACTCCCGCCGGCACTCATTGATCCCAGCATAAAATCCTGAAATTCGTCATAATATTGAGTAAAGCCGACATAAACAACCTGGGGCTTGCGCTGTAATTTCCCGGGATAATTTGGATCTGCAAATGCCATGGTTAGCTGAATTGCCCGATCCTGACGATAATTTGTATGCAACATTGAATCACCGTCTTTAACGCCGTCATATGAACCAATTGCGTAAGGCAAGATATATTCGTCAAACATCTCCACACCATCCGGTGTTTTATCATTCACGTAAGACTCTTTAACGGCATCTTCGGCTGTTTTTGCCTTGCGGCCTTCGGCGTTAACGATACAATGATAGGCTTTGTCCGTTAAAACCCAGTTTCGGGAACGATCCATTCCGTAATAACGTCCCATGACGGTGCCGATGCTGCAATTCCCGACTTTGTCCATAATGGTATTTAGTTTGGCAATATATTCCAGCGTGCTTCGAGGTGGTGTGTCCCGGCCGTCCAGAAACGGATGAATAATAATCTTTCCGTCAGGATATTCGCTACGCGCCCGATTCATAATTTTAAACAGGTGTTCCTGGTGCGCATGGACACCCTCATCCTGTAACAATCCCAGCAGATGTAAGCGTGAACGGTTGGTTTTCCAATTGTCCATTAATTTTTTCCACTTCGGCGATTCAAACAATGTCCCCCTGGAAAGTCCGTCATCAATCCGTTTTAGTTCCTGAATCACAATCCGGCCGGCTCCCATATTCAGATGACCAACCTCACTGGAACCCTGATAGCCTTCCGGCAGGCCAACCGCTTCACCGGAGCATTCCAGTAAAGTCCAGGGATATTTTTCTTTATATAAATCTATATTAGGCGTTTTTGCCGCCATGACAGCATTGCCTTTGGGGTTTTCACTATATCCCCAGCCATCTCGAATTATTATTACTACCGGTCTCATATTATATTCCTTCCATCTATTTTACTAGTTAAATTTTAGATACATGCAATTCCGTTTCCGACACATTCATAAAGCAACCAATAATATAATCACAAGCATGTAAAAATGATACATATCAACCCGGAAAAACTCTTTAAGTTGTAGTAAGATGTGCTTAACTTTGCAGATTGTCAAAGTGGAGATATGAGCAATAAATATATAATCGTCAAAGGTGCCCGCGAGCACAATCTAAAAAATATCGATGTAAAAATTCCCCGGGATAAACTGGTGATCATCACTGGACTATCCGGTTCCGGAAAATCGTCATTAGCGTTTGATACCATCTATGCCGAAGGACAGCGCCGGTATGTGGAATCACTTTCGGCGTACGCGCGGCAATTTCTCGGCATTATGGAAAAACCAGACGTCGATTTTATCGAGGGATTAAGTCCTGCCATTTCTATCGAGCAGAAAGCCACGTCCAGAAATCCCCGGAGTACCGTTGGTACACTGACTGAAATATACGATTATCTTCGTCTGCTTTATGCCCGAATCGGTACTCCTTACTGTTATAATTGCGGAAAACATATTCAAAAACAGACACCTCAGCAGATTGTCGATGCAATTCTGCATTTCCCGGAAGACACCCGTATAATGGTTATGGCGCCTCTGGTAAGGGGGCGTAAAGGTGAATACCGGGAAATTTTTAAAGAAGTTCGGCGCGAGGGATTCGTCCGGGTTCGGGTCGACGGGAAAATCTTCGATATTGACCAGCCTATCAAAATTGATAAAAATAAAAAGCACAACATCGAAGTTGTCGTTGATCGGCTCATTGTTGACTCTTCGATAAAAGAACGCCTGACGGAATCCATTGAGCTGGCTTTGAACATTGGATCAGGATTGATTATCGTTTGGGTAAACAATACAGAAGAACATATTTTCAGTGAACATTTTGCCTGTCCCGATTGCGGTATCAGCTATGAAGAATTATCCCCGCGAATGTTTTCCTTTAACAGTCCATACGGAGCCTGTCCCGATTGCGACGGGCTCGGCACCAAGATGGAAATCAATCCCGATCTGCTAGTGCCGGACAAGCGTAAAAGTCTTTCCGAAGGCGCCATCGTTCCGTTGGGCGAGCAGCCCCGTGGAAATTGGTACTCTGCCATATTAAAAGGGTTAGCTAAACGCTATAATTTTGATTTTATAACCCCTTTTAACCGACTGTCCGAAGAGGCCCGGGATGTATTGCTGTTTGGGACTTCCGGTTCTTCAGTTTCCGTAAATTATAATTCCGAGCGCATGCAGGGCCAGTATAATGCCCCCTATGAAGGTGTTATAAATAACTTAAAACGGCGCTACACACAAACCAATTCCGCCGGAATTCGTACCTGGATCAATCAATTCATGAGCGTGAAACATTGCAACACATGTAACGGCGCCCGACTAAAAAAAGAAAGTCTTGCAGTAAAAGTTGGTGATTTGTCAATTAGTGAATTGACATCCAAACCTGTATCACAATTAAAAACCTTTTTTGACAGTTTAACATTAAGCCCGAATGAAGAAATAATCGCTCATCAGATTTTTAAAGAAATACGGGAACGAATTGACTTTCTCGTTAATGTCGGCGTTGAATATCTTACCCTTGATCGCTCCGCTCAGACTCTTTCCGGTGGCGAGGCACAACGCATCCGACTGGCAACCCAGATCGGCTCACAGCTGGTTGGTGTGCTGTATATCCTTGATGAACCAAGTATCGGTCTGCATCAGCGAGATAACACTCGCCTGCTTAATACGTTGACTCGTCTCAGGGATATAGGAAACACTGTTTTGGTTGTTGAACATGATCAGGAGACCATTGAACACGGTGATTACATCCTCGATCTGGGACCTGGCGCCGGGGAAACTGGTGGCTATGTTATCGCACAGGGTACACCGGAAGAAATTCGACAAAACGAGCAGTCCTTGACCGGTCAGTATTTATCCGGGAAAAAACGAATTGATTATTCTCAAAACAGACGATCGGGAAATGGAAAACAGATCTGCTTATGCGGCGCCCAGGGTAATAATTTAAAAAATATTACTGCCTATTTTCCGCTTGGTAAATTTATCTGTGTAACCGGTGTATCGGGATCCGGGAAAAGCTCATTGATTAATGAAACCCTTTACCCTATTTTACACCGCCACTTTTATGCAACCACCCATGTTCCTCTGAAATATGAATCCATTCGGGGAATCGAGTATATCGATAA
The DNA here is from genome assembly GCA_964485475.1 of uncultured bacterium. Classification (GTDB taxonomy): domain Bacteria; phylum Fidelibacterota; class UBA2242; order UBA2242; family UBA2242; genus B118-G9. The sequence continues at coordinate 11,053 of CAZAKB010000044.1, read as the reverse complement.
GGTTATTGACATAAATCAAAATCCGATTGGCCGAACCCCCCGCTCAAACCCGGCAACTTATACCGGCACTTTTGGAATTATCCGCGATCTGTTCAGTTCGCTGAAAGAATCGAAGATCCGTGGATATAAAGCGGGTCGGTTTTCATTTAATGTAAAGGGCGGTCGCTGTGAAGCATGCAGCGGTGATGGTATCAAAAAAATCGAAATGCATTTTCTCCCGGATGTGTATGTGCCTTGTGAGGTATGTAAAGGAAAGCGCTATAACCGTGAAACTCTCGAAATCAAGTACCGGGGAAAAAGCATCGCAGATGTGTTGGGCATGTCGGTCAATGAGGCAGTCGGCTTTTTTGATAAAATCCCCCGACTCCAGAAAAAACTAATAACCCTAAACGATGTCGGGTTGGGTTATATTAAACTCGGCCAACAGGCAACCACACTTTCCGGCGGAGAGGCACAGCGTGTGAAACTGGCCACAGAACTAAGCAAAGTCGGAACCGGCAGAACACTCTACATTTTGGACGAACCAACCACCGGCTTGCATTTTGAGGATATCAAACTACTACTCGAAGTCCTCAATCGCCTGGTCGATCAGGGCAATACAATCATCGTCATTGAACATAATCTGGATGTCATTAAAACCGCCGATTATGTCATTGATCTGGGACCGGAAGGCGGTGGTCAGGGCGGAAATATTGTCGCAGTGGGAACTCCGGAAAACATAGCCGCTACAGCAAATTCTTATACCGGACAGTTTCTAAAAAAAGTTTTAAAATAATCTGAAATCTTTATATTCCACTACACTAACGCGGCAAATTTACCACATAATTTGTGGCGTTTAAGTAATCCATTTTAAATTAATGTTTTTCTAATCAACTGTGATTACAACACTTACATGCTTGGCATATGTATTGTAGTAATCATCACGATTTTTGATAGATTTAATTGTCCCACCCTGAAGCCCCCAAATAGAACCTTGCCCCCACCGTCGGAAGGATTTACCGCCCGGTAATTCCTTCCGGCATTTTTATTTAGGTATCTTTCACGTATATTTACCTTTGTTTAAAGGATATATTTCAGGAGAAAAAGAAGATGCTTTGTGAAAAAGTAAAACAGGCAGTGGATATTTTAAACGAAAAGCACATTGATATGTGGTTAACATTTGTCCGGGAATCAGAAGCCAGTTATGATCCCTGTCTCAATTTGGTTTTAGGCACAAATATCACCTGGCAATCAGCATTTATTATCACCCGTTGCGGAAAAACAATTGCCATCGTCGGCAGTCTTGATTATGAGCGGGTTCGCTTAACCGGTCTGTATGACGACATTCGCAAATATGTGGGTAGTTTCAAGGAAGAATTTATCAGGATTCTAACTGAACTTAATCCCAAAAATATCGCGATAAACACATCTAAAAATGATTATATGTCCGATGGTCTTACTCACGGTATGTACGAATTGTTATTAGATTTTACAGAAGGAACAGAATTTTCAAGCAGATTTTTTTCCTCCGAGGAAATCGTCAGCGCCTTACGTGGCCGAAAAACCGCAACAGAAATTGCCCGTATCAAAGCAGCGATTCAATTAACAGAAGATATCTACGACCAGGTTTCTGGCTTTATGCGACCCGGTAAAACTGAGGTAGAGGTTGCCCAATATATTTTACAAAAAGTCTCCGATTACGGTGTCGAAACCGCATGGGAAGAGAACTCCTGTCCGGCAGTTTTTACCGGTCCAGACACCGCCGGCGCGCATGCTGATCCAACCGAAAGAATTATTCAGAGAGGTCATGTGTTAAACATTGATTTCGGCGTTAAAAAGGACGAATACTGCTCTGATATTCAGCGCACATGGTATTTTCTGCGGGATGGTGAGTTCGCTGCGCCAGCCGAAGTATTACGCGGGTTTAATACTATTATCGAATCCGTTCAAATGGCCAAAGAAGCAATCCTGCCGGGTAAATTAGGATGGGAAATCGATAAAATTGCCCGGGATTATATTGAATCAAAGGGTTATCCTGAATATCCTCACGGTTTAGGCCACCAAGTAGGGCGCTCGACTCATGATGGCGCCGGGATGCTGGGGCCAACTTGGGAACGGTACGGCAATGTTCCGTACCTACCAATTGAAGCTGGCCAGATATATACAATTGAGCCCCGATTACCCATAGAAGGGTATGGCGTTGCCACTGTTGAAGAAATGATTGTTGTCACCGAAAACGGTTGTGAATGGTTGTCTCATCCCCAAAAAGAGATCTATCTTATATAGTTTGTGTGAGATGCGATACATTTTACAGTTCACGCCAGCGTTAAATTGATGTTATAAAATAAAAGGGAGAATTTTATGAAAATAGCTACAAAACAAATGATCACCATATTACTTTTTCTATCTCTGCTCCTGCCGCTTGAGGCCCAGACTCCGGATTTGCGGATAGAAAAAGAAATTACACCGGAATATATTGTCTACCTCACCGGAAAAGAAGCCGAATATCTTAACCAGGTAACCTCACCTTTAGCTGGTGATGATACACCGACTATGAAAGCCCATATGGGTCTGGCAATCTTACAGGCTGCATGGACTCATATTAATGGCGATACACTGGTGAATGATTTGGAGTACCTGTTTGATGATGTCGGTTTGAATACTGAAAATATGTTATATCAATCCTTCGAAGATATTCTGCCCCTATTTTTCGCAGACAATCCCAATGATTTCGTGCTAAACTTAACCGATTTCTTTAATTCCGGTACGTACTCGGCCTATCGTGATTCGATGAACGACTGGTTAGAGAATATCGGATCCGATGTTGATGAAATTGGGTCTTCGATTGAATGGTTTGTGGAAAAAACCGACCCGTTGGCTGAAATGTTCGGAGACCATTGGGATACGGTTGCCGAAGGTACAGCAGATTTTGAATATTCCGTCCAGTTGGCCGGAACAAAATATGAAAATGACCTGTTCATTTTTTCCAGGGAATTTTTTAATCGTCTTGATCGAATCAGCCTGCTTGGTGAAAACATGGCCGAAACACTGGGAAGCGGCTTTACCCAGATAATAGATTCCGTCAATTTCAACAGCAGTGATATTGATCCCGGGGTTGCCGTAGCCCGTTCCGGACTTGATTCGCTTTATAACCTACTAGATTCAATCCAGGTACTGCTATGGAACCAGCCTTTTGCGCCGTTTGAATTTGACCTGGCCGGAATTGATTCATTACAGGACAAGATCGTTGAATTCGACACCCTGCTGGCAGGAAAGGAATATCCTATCGGTCCTGAAGCCGAAAATAAAACCATACGACCGCGGGGACTGATTGAAAGCCTTGCCGATTCCGATGGCCTTTGGGGCGTTTATCAGGATTATTACCGGACGGGCGAACTGACAAGTTACACTTTTAGCAATACCTTCCCCCGGGGTTTAACGACTGATATGTATGCTATGATTGCTTCAGACATTATTTTAAATGCCAACGATTCACGGATAGCATTTGAGATGAAGGTTCATGCTTATCAAACACTTTTGAATTTTAAACCGACCAAGACACCGGATGAGCATTTTGGTCTGGCCTTGACCCTTGTGTACGATCTATTGACCGATGAAGAATATTTCAAGGATATCGAAAAAGCCGTTGGATTTATTTCTGAGGGACGTATCGACAGCCTGATTCATAATTATAGATGGAGCAGTTTCGATCTTCAGGATAAGATATCTGAAATTCGCTTCCACATTGATCGGTACATCGATAGTGACGAGTTGACTAACTATGTGATTCTGACCAAGCAGAATAATGACGAGTTTGGTCCGTACATTCTTGGACCCAACACCGATTTTTCCATCACTTATCTCACAGTTCCCCAGATTATGATGGCGACAAAATCGATCGAGATGATGATTGATGCAATGTCAATGATGGCCGATGCCGTTTCGGCGCTTTACAATGAAATCGACCAGATATTCATTATGGATCTAGATCCTGCCGTTCTGGATTTTTCAAATGTGAATAGTGAGTTGGATTTTATTCTTGTCCTTGAACAGTCCAATCCGAACTTTCTGTCGATCACTCCATACGGTATCGACAAATTTCACGAAATCGGAGATCAGCTTGAAGAATCATTTGAAAATTTCGGAATCTTCTATGACAATCTGGCCACGCTGATAGATGTAATGGAGCCCTACCAGGCTGATTTTGATATGAATACAGAGGAAATGTCATCTATCATGGAAATGCTGTCCTCTTCTGCATGGGAATTGTGGGAGGATTTCGCATTTCCTGATTCCACCTATTGGAATGGTACCGAGCGGATCAACCTTTCGGCGTGGTTTGACAATCCTCCGGCAAGTTTTCTGATTATGCTGAAAAATTATTTCATGGGAACTGACAGCACCATGGGCGGATTGTTTCCCGATCGCTTCAAGATCAATGAAGTTTATGAAATATCGGAATTGCCGAGGCAATTTAAATTGTATCCAATCTATCCGAATCCATTTAATCCGGCAACTACTATTGCATTTGACTTACCGCGGGAAGCGGATGTGCGCCTGACAATTTTAAACCTTAATGGCGAACAGGTTGCGGAATTAGTAAACAACCATTATAAGGCTGGAAAAGTTATCGCGGTCTGGAATGCTCACAATTTTCCATCCGGTATTTATTTCAGCCGCCTGTCCATTAATGGCGAAATCCATACCCGCAAGATGACGTTGATGAAGTAGAGTTGCGTTTGCTGAATATTTTGATCAAATACAAGGGGAAGAACATTTGGGTTCTTCCCCTTTTCATTTTGCTTTTTCTGGACACGCTCCTGGGCGACTGGCAAAACTTTACCGCTATAATTTCAGGTTTTCATAATAACCAGAAAATCAGCATAGATGAGATTTATAACTGGCGCTCATCTTTGATTATCTCACAACGTCTGGATGATATTTATCGGGCGAAAATATCTGAAAACCCAACCGTATCCGTGATCCGCCACAATTCCTACATATCTTACTCCTTGCCGTATTCCGTGGGACGCTATTCTCAGTTAATCTTGATTCAATCACAGTACCAAAGATTGTCCGGCTCAAATAAAAAAGGTGAAACTGCTGTACTGGCAAAATTATCCGGGCGAGGCACAAATACCAACGTTTTATGGACAGGTACGGACGGTGTAGCATTATTGGGTCTGAAAGTTCACTATAGTGACGACGCATACAAAACCGATTTCAATATTCTGGAATTTCCTAGTTCAGAAGATAAAAATATGAATGATTATTTCCTGAAATGGTTGCCTGGGACTTTCGGAAACAGGATTAACGCCCCGATTAATAATACCTGCGTTATATTTGAATCGTGGGGGTCAACTAAAATTTCAGATAAACGCATTGGTCTATTTTTCAGCCATCTGGACAACAACAGCAACGCCTCATTCAATTACATTAACAGTAATGTCACTCAGTCACTCAACGGAAAACGACAACTTGATCTGCCAGTTTCAATGAAACAAAACAGAATAGCTTTTTCCATTCTGTCTCCAGACAAACCGATGTCCCTTGCCGTAATTGAAGTATTCAAAACAAAAATGTCTTATAAAACCAATAATCAGTCTTTTGGTGTCACCGATATCCATGATCTGGGCGGCGGAGATTTTTCACGAACCGGAATCTCTCTGCAGTCTGACTTCCAGGTAGGTAAAAATGAATTCCAGACAGGCATAAGCATCGTTGAATATTCCGGAAAATTTTCACTAAAAACTCCGATTCTCGGTTATACAAAAGATTCATTTATTGGACTTATTACTCTGCCTATTGTCCACTGGGCCGAAGTAAATATCGGACCCGGCAGTTCGTTTTCACAAAAATTGAAATGGTCCCGGAGATTCCTAATTAAAAAAACAAATCTAAACTGTTCCGGCGAATACATCCATTCACAATATAAATTTAATGTTCAGGGCGAAGCTCACCTGGAATGCGGATTGATATCAAGCCCTATTGATTACCCCATAAATATCACCGCCAATATGTTCAATTTTAAAACACGTCTGCGGCGCCAGTTTAATAATTTTACGATCAATTATGCCATCACTCAAATAATCCCGATAATAAATCGAACCGATGACAGTCCAGTCCGTTTTACCGAGCAAATTCCGGGTAAAAAGGTTGTAAAACGGGGCGGACAGACTCACCAGTTATTTATTGAGTACAGATTTTAAATGTATTTTGTTCACAACATACAGGCCGGGTATATTTGAGTCACTTAAATTTTTAAAGAAAACAATGGCGAATATCTAAATAATAATTTAATTTCCCGTGCAATGATCTACCGTAAAAGGAACAACAAAACAGCAGGAAGATAAATGGTAACAAGCAGAGAATGTATCGAACTTGAAGACAAGTATGGTGCCCGAAATTATAAACCCCTGGACGTGGTACTAACAAGGGGATCCGGTATCTGGGTTGAGGATGTTGAAGGAAAAAAATACATGGACTTCCTGGCTGCCTATTCCGCCGTCAACCAAGGACACTGTCACCCGCGATTGGTAAAAGTCATACAAAAGCAATCAGAACGCCTGGCACTGACATCTCGCGCATTTCGGAATGATCAACTGCCGTTTTTAGCCAAAGAGTTGTGTGAATTGACTGGTTTTGAAATGATGCTGCCAATGAATTCCGGTGCGGAAGCCGTAGAAACAGCCATTAAGGCCGCCCGAAAATGGGGATACACTGTCAAGGGTGTTGAAAAAGACCGAGCGGACATAATCGTTTGTGCCGGCAATTTTCATGGACGCACCACCACGATTATCTCTTTTTCGAGTGAGGAGCAATACAAAGATGGATTCGGGCCGCTGACTCCCGGATTTACTATCATTTCCTACGGAGATGCGGAAGCACTTAAAAAGGCCATTACCAAAAACACTGTCGCTTTTCTCGTTGAGCCAATACAGGGAGAAAGTGGTGTAGTAATACCACAAGAAGGTTTTTTACGGGAAGCAGCCGAACTTTGCAAACAGAATAATGTATTATTGATTGCCGATGAAATTCAAAGCGGTCTGGGCCGGACGGGGACGCTTTTCGCATACGAACATGAAAATGTCAAACCGGACATGGTCATTATCGGCAAGGCGCTTTCCGGTGGCATGTATCCGGTTTCAGCGGTCGTGTCTTCACAAGAGGTTCTGGGCGTTTTTAATCCCGGCGATCACGGATCAACCTATGGTGGGAATCCCATCGCCTGTGCTGTTGCCAGAGAAGCGTTGGCAATTATTCTGGATGAGAAGCTTATCGAGCACTCGGCCAAATTGGGAAAATATCTTATTGAGGAATTAAGAAAAATTGACAGTCCTTATGTGGATTTTTACCGAGGTAAGGGACTATGGATCGGTATTGTCCTCAAAAAGGGCGCCGGGGGCGCTCGTCGTTTCTGTGAAGCATTGCAGGAAAAGGGAATTCTGGCCAAAGAAACCCATGAAAATGTCATCCGGATTGCCCCGCCACTGGTCATTACTAAAGAAGAAATTGACCAGGCATTAGTAACAATAAAGACCGTTTTAACTCAAAATTAACACATAATGGACGGAGGATTATCAATGAAATATGTATTTGAAGGACTGAAGCCCGAAAAACTCTGGCGCTATTTTTATGAATTAAACCAAATTCCAAGAGAATCAAAACATGAAGCTCTGGCAGCACAATATATAATCAAGGTTGCCAAAGAACTTGGACTGCCTTATAAGCAGGACGAGGTCGGGAATGTGCTTGTCACTAAACCGGCAAGTCCCGGCAGCGAAGAGAAACCCACGGTTTGCATTCAGGGCCACCTGGATATGGTCTGTGAAAAAAACAGCGGTACGGTTCACGATTTTCGTAAGGATCCCATTAAAATGAAGATCGATGGTGAATATGTTCGCGCTGAAGGAACCACGCTTGGGGCTGACAATGGCATCGGCGTTGCAACGGCCCTAACTGTAATGGCCTCCAAAGATATGGTCCACCCGCCAATGGAATTTCTATTCACTATTGATGAAGAGACGGGGTTGACTGGTGCAAATGCCCTAAAACCGGGTTTTGTGACTGCCAATATTCTTATTAATGGCGATTCCGAAGAAGACGGTGCCTTATATGTCGGTTGCGCCGGAGGTAAAGACACAACGATCACATTACCGGTCGAATGGATCAAAGCACCGATTGATTATGTGCCACTGACCATTAAACTCACTGGCCTTAAAGGTGGTCACTCCGGGCTCGATATTCCATTGGGGCGGGGCAATGCCAATAAACTGCTAAATCGTTTGCTCTGGAACGCCAATGACAAATTTGACTTTTTTCTCGCTTCTTTTTCCGGTGGAAGTAAACATAATGCTATTCCCAGAGAAGCAGAAACGACATTGGTGGCCAACCCGGACGATGCAACAGGATTAAAATCTCTTGTTGCTGAATATGAACACATTTACATGTCTGAATACAACGGTATCGAAACCGGCATTAAACTAGTAATTACCGGTACTGAAAAACCGGCAACTGTTTTTTCGAAAGAATTTCAAGCGCGATTTATGAACATGATTTATGCTCTTCCGCATGGTGTTGTTTCCATGAGTTATGCCATTCCCGATCTAGTTGAAACTTCCACCAGCCTGGCCATTGTTCTTACCGAAAACGACACTGTTGCCGTTTTGACCAGCCAGCGCAGCTCCGTTGAAACTGCTAAAAATAATATAGCCGACAAAGTTAAGGCCACCGGTTTATTGGCTGGTGGAATTGTTCATCAGGGAGGTGGATATCCGGGCTGGAATCCAAACATGGATTCAAAAATTCTGGAAATAATGAAAACCGCTCACAACGATTTATACGGGAAGGTTCCTGAAGTTAAAGCAATTCATGCAGGACTCGAATGTGGTATTATTGGCGAAACCGTTCCAGGTATTGATATGATATCCTTCGGACCAACTATCAAGAATCCTCATTCTCCTGATGAATTGGTTGAAATTAAAACAGTAGGGAAATTCTGGGGACTCCTGGAAGAAACCCTAAAAAGGATCGCGATAACCTAAAACCATTCGCAATAGTAATAAAAAAGCCGCCTTTCAACTCGATTGGCGGCTTTTTTTATTGTCTTGGTTTTTTACCAGTTTGGAATTCTGTCGTATGACCAGATAAAGTTAAGATTTAGAATATCACCAGGCACTTTCGCTTTTTCAAACAGCCGTAGCGTATCTCGCAGAATCGCTGTATGCAACGTCACATGATTCGCCTTTCCAAGCATGCGGCCAAAGGGAAAATTGATAAATGCACAACGGGGTGGTGACATAATCAGTGCCTGTTCGTAGAATGGCGTGAGAAGTGCCGTGGAAATATCAGATGCTTCGATCTGGCTGGCAATTAAACAAGCTGTCTCGGCCGTTTTGGCTGAGCATGGAATAATCAGAGCACCGTGACACTCTTCTTTTTTTAGCTCATTAATTAATTTTTTAACTGCTCTGTCCAGCAAATCACGGTTTTCGTTAACCCCGGAAAAACTGAATAGGTTGTCATTGACTTTTCCGATCAACCCTTCCTTTTGCAACAACACAAGCCGATCAATTGGGAGAACTACATTAATGTCCTGCGCGGCTTCAGATGTTTCCCAGTCCAGGGCCATAAACTCTAAGTCGTCGCGATCAAAATTAATGTCAATGGGCTGATAAGCGTAATTCTGGTCGTTCGGCTCCCTGGTAAAGGTCTTTTCGCTTTTCAGGTAGGCTCCGCAAATAGATATCAGGGCAATTTTGCTTTCGATCATTTTTTCTTTAAAACTTGTCCACGCGGTATTTCTCTGGCGTTCATTGATTCGATAAGATCGCGCCATTTGTTCATAGTGCAATTGTTTCTTTTCGGGTAAAAATGAGAAATCTGTTTTTTTCATGATCTAAATTTAATAAATAATTTCGTATTCTCAATGCAGTATAATTAGTAGGGTACAGAATTATTCAAACACTGTGTTTCAGGCGCCGGACTTCCGTTTCGGCCCAATCCTTTAGTTGATCAAGGCTCATATGCTGATAATTGTTATAGTATAACGGCTTTCCGATATTAAAATTTACATTGGCAGACTGCACCCGCCAGTCACCTTTTGTTTTCGCCCGCCAGAGTCCTTTCATTCCAATCGGCAATATATCCGCTCGTGCGTTTTTCGCTAGGTGGAATGCGCCCTTGCGGAAAGAATTCATTTTACCGTTAATCGTGCGCTCACCCTCAGGGAAAATCAATATGGATGTACCGTTTTTCAGAAGATCCCGGGCCCGGTCAAGGCTTTCCATTGCAGCCTTAAGATTTCCTTTCCTAACTGGAATATTGCCCCATTTACGCGTCATTTTTCCCCAGACCGGCCAGGAAAAATGATCGGTTAGTTCAAGCACGGCAAAAAATAATGGAATATAGCCCGGACAGATAAATGCATCCAGAAGCGATTCGTGGTTACAGATTATTAAATAAGGACGGCTGTGATCAAAATTATCCAGGCCATTGACCTTGACTCTCACGGATATCACGCGCAACAGCAAGCGGCATAATGGTTGAATTAGGACAAACAATTGTTGCGGACGATAAAAAAGCATGCCGATAAACACCAGTGCCGCAATCTGTGAAAAAACCAATACGGCAACAGTCCATCGATAAATATATAGAATCCGTCTCATTTACTGGTCCAATCGTGTCAATCCTAGTATATCATGCAGGATTAAATATACAAATTCCGCCATGAGCTACAAGGGCTTTTTAACAAGCGGTGAATTTGCTTAGTATTTAAAAATCCTGTAAACTCATATGATATTTTAATGATAATTAATTTTGTTTTATTGCGATAATATATGAGATTCCGCCATGTTTTAACACTCCTGGGTGCCCTGTTCCTGGTATTAGGAGCGCTGTTGATAATTCCTTTGATTATCAGTATTTTAAACAAAGATACTCTGTTATTTGCCTTCATTGTTCCAATCATTTCAGCCGGTGTTGTCGGACTTGTTTTGGATTATAATAAACCGGAAAAAATTGTTATTGAAAAACGAGAAGCCGTCGCAATTGTCGTTTTTGGCTGGCTTTTTGT